>JBFGQE010000336.1:0-3059 GCA_041564355.1 Gammaproteobacteria bacterium
GAAGACCCCGCGTCGTTCCGCCGGGTCTTCAAGCGCAAGGTCGGCCTGACCCCGGCCGTCTACCGCAGGAAATTCAGCAGCATCGCCGCGCGGGCCCGGTGAGCAACGTCCCGCGTCGACTCGCGAATCCGCAATCAAAGGCGTCAGCGCGAATCAAAGGGGTCAGTGTCGATTGATTTCAGCACGCTTGCAGCCGCGAGCGATATTGTCGTCCCGGCGCAAAGTTTCAATCGACACTGACCCCTTTGATTTACTGATCGATGTCCGGGGCTAACCGCACCTCGGTCGCGAAGCCGTTGCGCACCGCAATCGTTTTCGGGCTGAATTTCCACGGCCTGGGCGGAACGAGCAACCGATCGGTTATCGTATCCTCGATCTCGATGACGATGTCCTTGTCGTTGCCATCGCCGGGTTTGAACGAAACCACCACGATGTAGGCCCCGGTGGCCTCCTCCATTTTCTGGAAGTAGGTGTCCTGGGGCGTCATATCGAACGGAACGACGTACTCCGAGCGCGGGATGCGCAGCAGAAACGGCGAGATCGTCGTCGCTTCGGCGGTGGATGCGCCGCTGGTCGAGCCCGGGAAGCCGAGACGCGCGCGCTCGGTCCAGTCCGGCGCGCCGTCCGCGCCGGAACCGTAAAGCAGCAGCCGGATCGCGGCCTTGTTATCGGCGAGCATTTCGCGCGTCGACGCGTAGCCCAGCGCGTTGGCCATCATCGCTAGCGGCCAGGTGTGCTCGGCGCCCTCGGCCCGGGGCGTATTCACCCGATCGATATCGAGCGCCCCGCCGCCCTTCGGAACCTCGTAGGGTTGCGTGATCGTGCGCGGAAATCGATCGCCTTCAACGATCAACCTGAACGTGGGCTCGGCAGTGGCAAACTCGAGCTCGAAGCGGCCGCCGGTTGCGGATATCGCAAACACCTCGGGCCGGCCGTCGAGCGAGACGCGCGCGCCGCGGCGCGCAGCCTTGATCGTGCCCTGTTCCTTGCTGAGCCCCTGGTACCAGGCGAATCCGCGCGAATCGGAATCCCAGACGCTGCCTTTGACAACGAGCGAAACATCCCCGGCCTGGAGCAGGCCCGGCAGGGATACGAGTAGGTAAGCGTAAACCGCAATGCTTAGTGTATTTTTCATCTGTCTGCTCCCCCGCGTCCATCCGTTACATCGACAGCGGCTCTTCACCGGCCTTGCCCTCGGGCATGCCAGAATTCCGCAACCCGGTGAAAAAGCGATCCATCAAGTCCGGTTCCCAGCGGTAAAAACAGCGCGCGCGCTCGTCCTCGATCGACGCCCCCGGGAAGATCCGCAGCACTTCCCGGGTCTGCTCCCTGGCTTCCTCCTCCATGCCTTTTTCCGCGTAGAGCACGGCCAGGTGCCGGCGCACCGGTAAAAAGTACGGCGCGCGGGTGACGACCCGGTTCATCAACTCGATCGCATTGTCGTTGTCGCCGAGGAGATAGTGCGAATGGCCGAGATAGAAAAGGTAGTAGTACGGATAGTGCGGATTCAGTCGCATCGCTCTTTCGATGTTCAACTTGCCCTCGGTCGGCTTGCCGGACCAGTTCAGAATATTGCCCAGCTGGGCGTGGGCCTCGGCATCGTTCGGCCCCAGCGCCACCGCGCGTCGGGCCGAGGCAATCGCCTCAGCATGCTCGCGATTGGCAAAATAGGCCCACGCGAGCCGGGCGTGGGCCAGCGGCAGCCGATCATCGGCCGCGACCGCCTGCAGCGCGGCATCCAGCGCGGCTTTGACCACGTCGGGATCGCGGCTCATCGGCATGATAAAACTCGAGAAATAGGTAAACGATTTTTCCGCGTGCGCGGCCGCGAAGCCGGGGTCGAGCATGATTGCCCGGTCGAACAGTTTGCGCGCCTCGAGATGGGCATGCCGGGTCCCCTTGAGGTAAGTCTTGCCGCGCAGGTATAGATCGTAGGCCTCGAGCGAATCGGTCAGGTGAATGAACTCGAGATGCTTTTCCTGTTCGGTCAGAACCACCTGCAACGAGGTAACGACCGTGCTCGTGATTTCATCCTGCACACGAAAGAGATCGTCGATTTCGAAATCGTACCGGTCCGCCCACAGATGATGCCCAGTTTGCGCGTCGACCAACTGGGCGTTGATGCGCACGCGATTGCCGGATTTCTGAATCGAGCCTTCGATGACGTAGCGCACATCGAGGTCGCGGCCGACATCTCTTGCGTTTACCGGCTTGCCCTTGTAGGTGAATACCGAGTTACTCGCGATGACCAGCAGATTGGAAAACTTCGACAGGTCGGTGATGATGTCGTTGGTGACGCCATCGCTGAAGTATTCCTGGCTAGCGTCGTCGCTCAGCGTCTGAAACGGAAGCACCGCGATCGAGGGTCGGCCGTCGGGCCCGGAGGCTTCTTGCCCCACCGAAGCCGAATCCGCCGTATGGGTCCACGGCTGCCACCAGGCCAGGGCGACGCCGACCACGAGCAGTACCGCGACGGCGCCGGCCCGTTGCCTGGATTTCAGCGCACGGCCGCGCGCGGCATCGACCGCTCGACCGGTCGGTTCGGGGGTCGGTAGCGCTTCCCCGGGTTTCAGCGTCACCGCGTACGCGCGCACCGGTTGGTCGAAGCCCTTGACCGGCTTCTCACCGAGGTCCTGGTAGGAAAAAGGTAGCCGCCGCGGGACGGTCTCGGCGGCCGCGCCCTGGATGCAAACGCCACCGGGCTCGGCCAGCTGCTCTAGCCGCTGGGCGAGAACCACGCCAGCACCGGTAATCGTGTTGCCGGCAATCACCACCTCGCCGAGGCTGATGCCCATCCGCACCTGCACCCGGAGATCGTCGCCGGGAGTCGCATTGCGTTCGGCATTCTCGGCCTGGAAGGCCAGCGCCGCGGCAACCGCATCGGAGGCGCGTTCGAACTCCGCGACGAGCGCGTCGCCGCGCAACTCGTGGGCTATGCCGCCGTATTCTTCGACGCTTAACGCGAGAAGCCGGAAAGCAGCCTGGATGCGCTCGTGGGCGAGCGTTTCGTTTTGCTGGACGAGGGTGGTGGAGCCAACGACATCGGCATGAAGGATTAC
>JBFGQE010000337.1:0-3055 GCA_041564355.1 Gammaproteobacteria bacterium
AATCGTCTGAAAAGTTGATCGTAAGTTCTTGATTTTCAGGGGGTGCGCGCGGATCGGATTCGTTACCCTTATCGACCGACGTGGAAATGTTGCTGTCGGGTAGCGGAGATGTCTGCGAAGCGTCATCACCGTTTTGCTTTGCATTCTTGCCGTTCAGGCGGTTGTTGTCACTGCGATTGGAACGGTTGTTTTCGGCCGCCCTGAGCGTGGTGGCGACGTAGGCGACCACCTGTTCGGCGGCGTCACCGGCGTCACCGGTATCGTCGTTCGTAGCCGTATACGCGGCGTCGTTCTGCTGTAATTCGCCGGTCTCGGCAGCGCCGGTAGCGCCCTCGCTATTGCCGGCGCCACTATCGGAAAGGCTCGATAATGGCTCGAAATCCGTCGCCTGTACGCTATCGGTGGCGTTGCCCGAGTGCTCGGATGTCGCTCCCGCCCCGCCCTGATCGGGCTGAATTTGGGCATTATTCGCGCTCGACGACTCGGCCACAGGACCGGTCTGCGCATCGCCGGCATCCGTCGCCGGGCTATTGGCAAACGGGTCGTTGACCGAAAAGACCGGTCCGGAAGCTGCGTTTTCGGATAAGGCCGACGCCTGGCTATCGCCAGCGGCCTCGCTTTCCGACTGCGACACCGATGCGGTATCGACGAACCAGCCGTTTCCGGCGGCATCGACGTCGACGAACAGCGTGTTGCCGCTGATCTCGGCGACCAGGTCGCCCTCGAGGTCGGCCAGTTCGACGTTGAGATCGGCCAGTATTTCGGCCTGCGGCGTGGCTGCGATGCCCTGGATGACTTCTCGCAGGACGTCGTTAACGACTGTTTCGTCGACGGTTTGATCCGGCTCCGACTCGCCGCTAACGGCGGTTTCAGTCGCACTTGCACCGGTTTCGGCGACGCTCGAGCCGGCGACGCTGACGCGAACCGTCAGTTCGCCCGCGTCGGTGCCCGCCATCAGCGCGTCGTAGGCGCCGTAGATCAATTCGGCCATGACGGCCTTCAAATCGATCCGGGAATTCTCGGTTTTATCCGCCGCGGTGCCCCATCCGGCGGGCCAGTTGACCTTGTGGTTGCCCTGCTGATCGCCGGAAACCGCGGCTGCATCGCTTTCCGCGATGGCATCGGCTTGCTGGATGATCGCGGCGACCGCGTCGTCGTTTAATTGCCGGGCTTCTTCCTGCACCACGCGCGCCAGTTCGGCGGAAATCGGGTCGGCGGAGAGGAGTAATCGGGGTTCGAGGGGCTCCAGACGGTACCGGGACGCACACTCAGCCAGATCATCGGCTGTTTTTTGCTGCGTCTTGTCCCCCTTTTCGGGAGAGACAAGTTTCCCCCACCAGTGGCGCAAAGGTTTTCCTTTTTTATTAGTAACTTATTAAGGTTACGTTGATCATCGACCTGCAACGGACGGATGATGGCTTTCGATTATTCGCGCTTTACTTTAACAACTGCACTCGCTTTTTTCTTTTTTTTCTGAACTGATAACTCCGAAAAGTTCTTCTTCTACGTGACGCGAGAAGGATCACGCTATCATGTAAAATTCTCCCGCACAATGTTTTTCTCCCAAAACAGCCACAGAAATAAATTTAATAGGGTCAGAGTTAAGGGTTATCTCTTTAGTTTTTATTCAAATTTGACAAAACAGCGCAATCCCGCGGGAATTCTGTTTTTAGGGTTCGGCAGCGCCAGCCGCACGCGGATGGTGCCGCTGGCCGCATCGATGACCTGATCGGTCAGCGACACCTTTGCATCGTAGGTTTTCGCAGTCAGCCCCAGGACCTTGACCTTGCCGCGCATGCCTTTTTTGATCGTGCCGTACATTTCCGCCGGCGCCACCGCCTCGACGTGCAGCGGATCGAGATTGACCACGGTAAGCAAGGGCTCGGTCTCGACATATTCGCCCGGGTCTTTCTCGCGCTCGATGACCAGGCCATTGATCGGACTGACGATTTTGCGCAACTCGAGCTGTTCCTCGGCCTGTTTAAGCTGCAAAGTCGAGATCTGGATTTCCGTATCCATCTCGTCTTTCTCGTGGATGGAAATCAGCTCTTTCTGGTAAAGATCCTCGTTGCGGATAGCCTTGCGCTTACCAAACTCGACCCGGGCCTTCGCCAGTGCGACCGTGGCTTGCTCAGGGCCCGACACCAGGGTCGCCAGAACCTGGCCGGCCGTTACCTTGTCGCCACGCTGCACCCGGACCTGGTCGAGGACACCGGGTACCGCCGCGCTGATATCAATTCGCGCATTCGGTTCGAGCACGCACTCGAGGCCTTCCTCACTGAGCAGGTCGGACTGGGCGCTGACAGTTTGTGAAATCACCGTTAGGACCAGGCATAAGCCGATGATTTCGATGGATTTATACCTGAATCTCCGGGTAGCGAAATTCATCTCAGACTCCAGGCTGCAAGAACCGGTTGATCGCCTCCAGATCGGCTTCCGCGAGGGTGCCAACCGCGTGTTTGAGTCTCAACGTATTCAGCAGGTAGTCGTAGCGGGCTCGCGCATAATCGCGCCTCGCCTCGAACACGTCGCGCTCGGCATCGAGCACGTCGAGGCTGGTATAAAGCCCGGAACGGTATCCCTGTTGCCTGGCCTGCAACGCGAGTTCCTGTGCACTGACCGCCTGTTCCAGCGCCCTGACCTTGCTGATGGCACTGATGATTCCGAAATAAGCCGCCCGGGCCGCACGCTGCACGCCACGCTGAATCGCAGTCAAATCCTGCTGCGCTTTCAAATGGAGTTGCTGCGATCGGCGGGTGCGCGAACTGACGATGCCGCCCTGATAAATCGGCACATTCAAGCGAAACAGGATTTCATTGGTCTCGACCTCGTTGCCGCCGCCGAACAGGCTACCCTCGGAATCGGTGTCGTTAAAACGCGCGGTTAGATCGATCGTCGGCAGATGCCCTGCCCGTTGCAGCAGGACCTCGTAGCGGCTCACCTGTACCGATTTCGATTGCAGCAAAACGCGCGGATTCTGCCTTATTGCCGCCTGCATCCAGCTTTCGGGCTCGCGCGGATCGGGTTCGACCAACAGCAGCTCGGATTGGAGCGC
>JBFGQE010000338.1:0-3021 GCA_041564355.1 Gammaproteobacteria bacterium
AGCGCGCAGGCGCCGAGATCGTCGTTGCGCAGGTCGAAGAAATCGCCCTCCAGCAGGGTGATGCCCGGAGCGCGGTATATCGCGAAGCGATCGGATTCGATCCGCTGGTAGTCGAGTTCGTTTTCGGCGAAGAATGCCTCGATCGCGACGGGTGAAATTTCGATGCCGATGACTTCGAAGCCCCGCTCGGCGACGTATCGCAGGTCGTGCGCCTTGCCGCACAACGGCACGAACACGACAGCGCCGGCCGGCAGGCCGAACCCGGGCAGATAGGTCTCGAGGTACCGGTTGACGGTCGATTCGTGAAAACCGATGCGGTTGTCGCGCCAGCGGTCGAGCCAATGCTGCTTGTCGGCCATGGAATCAGTTTGCCCGTTCGCCGCGGAGTCTGCCTACAGCCGGACCTTGACGCAGTTGCGGCCGTTTTTCTTGGCCACGAACAACGCCATGTCGGCGCGCTTGACCATCGACGCGTAGTCGCCGGTGTCGTCGGTGATCGCGGCGACGCCGACCGACAGCGTCGCGGATTTTTCCCCGGCCGGGGTTCGGTAGCGCGCGCCCTCGACGAACTGGCGTATCATCTCGGCGAATTTTTCGGCCGCGTTCATGTCGACGCCCGGCATCAGCACGCTCAGGCCGTTCTGCCCGTAGCGCCCGAGGATGTCCTTGTCCTTGTCGACCTTCGAAAAAATGTATTTCACGATCGCGGCGAAAACCTTGTAGGCGACCTGGTCGCCGTCCTGTTCGCGCAGCTTGGACAGCCCGTCGACCTCGATGATGAGCATCGACAGCGGTTCGCCCTCGACCGCGGCCATACGATAGCGGTCGATCGCGATCTTGTCGGCGTTCTCGCGGCTCATCAGCGTGATCGTGCGCTTTGCCGTCTCTTCGCTCTGCTTGATCTTCTGCATCACTTCCTTGGGCACCAGCGTCTGGTCGGATTGGGCAAAGCTGTGATCGGTCACTTCGAGGTCGCGATTTTCCGAAGCGATCGTGGTCGTCGTGTCCGAACTCGCCTTCGGACGAATTACCGGGTCGGGCACCGACTTCTCGACGACAACCCCGGAACTGCGCGCGGTGCGCTTGTAGATCAACATCGCCTGAGAGGCGATGCTGACGCCGGCGATCTTGTCGAGCTCGTCGAACGGCTCGCTTGCGCGGCGCAGGCTGATAACGCCCATCAGCCTCGAATCGCTGAACACCGGAATGTCGAGACGATAGGACGTGAAGCGCTTTTTCTTGAAACCGAGGAAACCCTTTAAGGTCTCGTGTTCGGCGCTGACCGTCGCCTGGCGGGTTTGCGTCAGCTTGCCTAGCAATTCCTCCGACCAGAGCGTACTGTCGTCGTCCTCGAACAACGCGCCCTCGATCTTGTCCGCAGTCGGCTTGGGCCCCTGGCCCTCGAGCGATGTCAGGATGTAGGATTCGAATTCGATGACCGGTTCCAGGTGCTTTTTCAGCAGGCCGATCAGTTCCTTGAACTCGAGAATCCCCGACAAGGCCATGTCCAGGTCAATCAGCGTAAACGCCCAGAGTTCCTGCCGGTGCGTCATGCTCTTGTTGATCTCGGTCTCGAGGAACAGCATGCGGCGACCGCGCTCGGTGAGGTAGCCGATGTAACCGGCGAGCAGCACCGTCGTCGCCAGCAGCACCGATACCAGCGAAATCCAGAATCCGGAGACGTCGGACAGAAACAGGGCCACGACGAAGGCGCACGCAAGCAGCGTGTTGACAGCCAGTGTGACCAGCACGCGCGCGGTCTTCAGGCTGCCGAGCCAAACCGCGAGCAGAACGAATTCGACCGCGTGGTAAGCGCTGTACTTTTGCAGGTAAGCCGCGGCGATCACGGTAGCCATCGCCAGTACGCCGTTGCCGAGTAGCCGCAGGTTGTGGTGATGCAGCTGGCCAGAGAAACGGCTGATCAGCAGATTGACCAGGGCCAGCGCCGCGGCGAGCAGGTAGCCGTACAACGGGATCGCGACGTCGTGGCCAAACGCGCGGAATTCCAGGTAGGCGAACACCAGGCACAGCAACAGCAACAGGGCGAAGGCAAAGGTGCTCGAGCTATGCCCCCGGCTGCGCTGCAGATCGCGATAGCGGGCCTCGGTTTCGGGGTTTTGAAACCTGAGCCGAAACGACCGCTTGTATCTGCTGATGGCGTCTTGCGACACTTGCTACCCTTTCATCTATCGTCGAGTCTAGCGAATGGCAAAGCCCGCGCGCGCCGGTTCGACGACTTTCTGCGCCGCGGTCTACCGTACTCTGTATAGCCCGGATCGCGCGGCTCGCAACCGCGCCGACCGCGGCGCGCCCGGATACGTCGGATGGCCCGCGAAACTCTGGGTCCCGGAATCGTTCGAATCTTAGCCGAGTATAACGGATTTACATTATTTTCAAAGGCTTATGTGATCTTGTTCATGGGCTTGTGAAGTGTCTCGGCGCTTGCCGGCCGAATCCGGCGGGCGCCGGCACGGTTTTGCTTGCAGGCCGACACGCGCTGGTCCATATTGACGCTCGAACGGCGCCCGGCCAGGGAACGATTGCCGCAGCGCGAAGACTAAGCCGTCAAGATTCGACACCATGCTGCCATTACTGATTCAGCAACAATACGTACTGTTCGCGCTGATTGCGTTCGCGCTGATCTTTTCGCTGACATTTCACGAGTTCGGTCACGCAAAGGTCGCGTCGCTGATCGGTGACGACACCGCCGACCGCGCCGGACGGCTGACGCTCAATCCGATTCCGCATATCGATCCGCTGGGATTGCTGATGGTGTTGCTGATCGGCGTCGGCTATGCCCGGCCGGTGCCGACCGACCCGCGCAAGTTCCGCACCCGCTGGGGCACGCTGCTGGTCGCCGCCGCCGGTCCCGGCATGAATTTCTTACTGGCGGTAGTGACGATCAATATTTACCTGATCGGGTTGCGCGCCGGCTGGTCGCTGTTCCAGACCGACGTCGCACAGGTGTTCCTCTACTTCCTGCCGCTGATCAACATGTTGCTTTGCATCTTCAACCTGATC
>JBFGQE010000339.1:0-2987 GCA_041564355.1 Gammaproteobacteria bacterium
AGCGAATACGAGACGCTCAACCAGGCGGTTTACTCTGAATTCCGCTTCCCCCTGAATCCCGCGACCCGCCTGATCACCGGTGTTCGTTTCGAGCAGCGCGACGCCGACTACAACGACAGCAATGACGAGGACCGGGATAACAGCGAAAACATGTGGGGTGGAAAACTGGCGATCGAGCGCCAGCTGCAGAGCGGCGCCCTGGCCTATGGCCTCGTATCGCGCGGCTACAAGGCCGGCGGCTTCAACACGAATGCCTCGATTCCGGACAATTTGCGCGAATTCGACCGGGAAACCATGATTAATTACGAGGTGGGCGTGAAGGCCTATTGGCTGGGGAACAGTGTACGAACGCAGTGGAGCATCTTTTACCAGGAACGTGACAATATCCAGATCGACCAGTCCTTCGTCAGGCCCATTGCCGGAAGCAATTGTCCCTGCACTTTCGAAGACTACATCGACAATGCCACCTCGGGCAGCAACTACGGCCTGGAAGCCCAGGTCCTGTGGATTGCCGGAGACGCGTTGACCGTGTTCGGCAGCCTTGGCCTGCTGGAGACCCGGTTCGACGAATTCGTCAGCTTTTCCCACGTGGACGCCGACCCGGCTACGGGAACCGGTGTCGACCTGGAAGGCCGCGAACAGGCGCACGCACCGAACTGGCAGTACACCCTGGGATTCGACTATGACCTCGGTAATCGCTGGGTCTTACGGCTGGATAGCGAAGGCAAGGATGCATTCTTTTTCGGCGATGGCCACGATGAAAAGTCTCGCTCCTACCAGCTGTACAACCTGCGCCTGAGCCGGGCGCGGCATGACTGGTCGTTTGCGATGTGGATCAAGAACCTCACCGACGAGGATTACTACACCAGGGGATTCGGCAGTTTCGGCAACGACCCGCGCAAGTTTTACGAAACCGAGGCGTATTACCAGTTCGGCGCTCCACGCACCTACGGCATCAGCGTCGGCTATCAATTCTAGTAATTCGGGGGACAGTATTCGGGGGACAGTATACTTAATTAACAATATGCTGTTGGCAAATCGGGTACGACGAATTCGGTATACTGTCCCCCGATTTCGGCTGCTCGCGTCTCTATCTACTTCGACTGCACCTTGCGCGCGCGCCTGGGTTTGCCCTTGTTCTTCGCGTCCCGATGCCTGGCCTTGGGCTTACGCGCTCGGGGCGCGGCCGCCTCGGTCTTGCGGGGGCCGGCTTTCCGCCTGGCGCCGAGCAATGACAGGTTCAGGCGCTGCCCGGCAACGCGCACCTGCTTAAGATGACTCAGCAGCTCCTTCGGCATGCCTTCGGGCAGGTCGACCAGGCTGTGGTCATCGAAGATTTCGATGCGGCCGATGTACTTGCTGTCGATATCGGCCTCGTTGGCGATGGCGCCGACGATGTTCCCCGGCTTCACCTTGTGCGCGTGGCCGACCTCGATGCGAAAGCGATCCATGCCGGCTTCCGGCGCCCGGTCCCGCGCCTCGACGCGATCGCGGCGCGGTTTGCGCTCACCTTCCGCGGCGTGAGCCTTACTCTTACCGCGCGGCTTTCGCTCCGGCATCGAGTCCCCTCGATCCTTGTCGAACGCGGGCTGGGCGAACGATTTTCCCGACAACAGGAACGGCGCCCTGCCCTGCACCTGCCGCGCGAGCGCGGCGGCGATATCGAGCGTGTCGACCTCGTGTTCCTCGCGGTACTGCTCGATCAGGCCCTTGAACAGGTCCAGGTCTTCCTCGGCCAGGGTGTCGCTGATGCGCTGCTTGAATTTCTCGATGCGCCGGTTGTTGACCATGTCCGTCGACGGCAACTCCATCAACTCGATTTCCTTGCGCGTGGCGGCCTCGATCGCCTGCAGCATGCGCCGTTCGCGCGGCGCGACGAACAGGATCGCGTCGCCCTCGCGCCCGGCGCGCCCGGTACGGCCGATGCGATGCACGTAGGCCTCGGTATCGTGCGGAATGTCGTAGTTGATCACGTGCGAGATGCGCTCGACGTCAAGACCGCGCGCGGCGACGTCGGTGGCGACCAGGATATCGAGCTTGCCCGCCTTCAGCTGGGCGATGATGCGCTCGCGGTTTTTCTGCGCGATATCGCCGTTCAGCGCGGTCGCGCGGTAACCGCGGGCCTCGAGCTTCTCGGCCACCTCGAGCGTCGCGGTCTTGGTGCGCACGAACACCAGCATCGCGTCGAAGCTTTCGGCCTCGAGAATGCGGGTCAGCGCATCGAGCTTGTGCGTGCCGGCCACCGGCCAGTAACGCTGGCGAATCGTCTCCGCGGTGGTGGAGGTGACCTCGACGGTAATCTCCGCGGGGTCCTGCTGGTAACGCCGGGTGATCTTGCGAATGACCGCCGGCATGGTCGCGGAAAACAGCGCGATCTGGCGCCGCTTCGGCGCCTGCTCCAGCACCCACTCGACATCGTCGATGAAACCCATGCGCAGCATTTCGTCGGCCTCGTCGAGCACCAGCGTGGTCAGACCTTCCAGCTTGATATTGCCGCGCCGCATATGGTCCATGACCCGCCCCGGTGTGCCGACGACGACGTGCACGCCGCGCTGCAGGGCGCGGATCTGGGTGCCGTATTCCTGCCCACCATAAACCGGCAACACGCGAAAGGACTTGATTTGCGAGGCATAGGATTTGAACGCCTCGGCCACCTGGAGCGCGAGTTCGCGCGTCGGCACGAGCACCAGCACCTGCGGATCTTTCTGCTTTAGGTCGAGATTCGACAAAATCGGCAACGCGAAGGCGGCGGTCTTGCCGGTGCCGGTCTGCGCCTGCCCGAGCACATCGCGGCCCGCCAGGATGAGCGGGATCGTCTGCGCCTGAATCTGGGTCGGCAATTCGTAGCCGAGCGCGTCGAGGGCTTTCAACAAGGGCGGCTTCAGCGACATGCTCGCAAAGCTCGGGATCGGGAGGTCGGTGGACATAAAACGGGAGGCGGGATCTACGGGCGCGCAGTGTAGCGGTTTGCCACGGACATTGCATGC
>JBFGQE010000340.1:0-2975 GCA_041564355.1 Gammaproteobacteria bacterium
CAGCTTAGCCTGAAATCAATCCTCGCGCAGGGCGCGTTGACCGATTCCGATGCTGTCTACGTCGGATTCACCGTGCGCTCGTTCTGGCAGGTCTACAACAGCGATATCTCGGCGCCATTTCGCGAAACCAACTACGAGCCGGAGGTTTTCTGGGTAACGCCAGTGCCGTGGAAGATTCTCGGCGGCGATGCGTCGCTGTTCGGAATCGGCCTGACGCACCAGTCGAACGGTCGCAGTCAACCGTTTTCACGCAGCTGGAACCGGGTCTACGCGAGCCTGATCTGGGAACGCAGCCGCTACGTATTCCACCTGAAGCCCTGGTGGCGCATACCCGAGGACGAAAAGGACGATCCGACGGATGCCGAAGGTGACGACAATCCCGATATCGAGGATTTCATGGGAAACTTCGAATTTACCGTGGCTTATCGAAAATACGATCACGAAGTCTCGGTGATGCTGCGCAACAACCTCGACCGCGACGACAACCGCGGTGCGCTCCAGGTCGACTGGACCTTTCCGTTATTCAAGCGTTTTCGTGGCTATGCGCAGTTCTTCAACGGCTACGGTGACAGCCTGATCGATTACGACCGAAGTATCGAGCGCATCGGCTTCGGCATCCTGCTGTCGGACCTGCTCTAGTCGATCCCTCGCCGAGCAAAGGTCAGTTTACCGCGCCCGATTCGATGAGGTGGCGCGCCATGCCCTCGACGTTCAGTTCGCGCCACATGTCGTAAGCGAGCCAATCGCGGTACTTTTGCATTTTCACGCTTTTTTTCAATTCGTCGACCGTCTTCCCGGCACGCAACCCTCTCAACACTTCGGCGCGCAGCGTCTGCAGGTAGGCAATACCCTCGCCGACATCGGCCTTGACCCCGACCGGCCCGTGGCCGCCAATCATCCGCTCGAAGTCCAGGCTGTCGATTTTCTTTACCTGGCGGATCCAGTGATCAACATTGGCGCCGGGGAAATCGCGATAGAAGAGCCGTTTCGAGCTAACCGCGTCGACGACGAAAGCGATATTGTCGGGGCGCACGATCATCGCGATCAGATCCTTGCCGTGACCCGGTCCGAGATAAGTCAGCTCGAAGGTTTTTCTCCCCTGGGTAAAACTCATCGCCTCGGTGAAACGAATCGTCGGCGTCACGCCATCGATCGACGGCGGCGCGTTGCGGTGGGCAATGACGTTCGCCACCTTGCCATAAGCGAGCCCCCCGGACGCGTGGTCGCCGTGGCTATGACTGTACACGAGGTGAGTGATCGGCTGTTTCGTCAGCTTGCGAATTTCCTTTCTCAGCCAGGTTGCCGCGGCGTCGTTGATCGGGTCGGTCACGACCACGCCATCGCCGGTGATAACGAACATGTTGACGTGAAACTGGTTTTGAAAGCGGTACACGCCGTCGCTCACTTTGCTAATCTGGCGCTTGACCTCCTGCGCCAGCCCCGCAGTCGACAGGATCAGCAGGACCATGCCCAAGCTTGCGATTCTCATGACGTGTCTCCCGGTTGCCCGCCCGCCAGTATACTCGACTGGCCGCGCTGCAGCGAAATCGGCAGGCGACGCATCATCCACAGCAACAGCAGCAGTCCCGGCAGCGCGACCACGGTCGACACGACAAAAAAGTCGAACCAGCCGGTCAGTTCGACGACCCAGCCGCTGGAGGCCGAGAGCAGCGTGCGGCCGAATGCCATGAAAGACGTGAACAGGGCGAACTGAGTCCCGGTGTAGGTCGTGTTGCAGAGTACCGAGAGATAGGCGACGAAGGCCGACGAACCCATGCCGCCGGACAGGTTTTCGATGCCGATGGTGAAATAGAGGAACTGCACATCGTGGCCCACGACCGATTGCGCGGCGTACATCAGGTTGGACAGCATCTGCAACAGGCCGCAGCCGAGCAGGCTCGGCATGATTCCATAGCGGCGCACGATCAGCCCGCCGACGAATACGCCGACCACGGTCGCGATCACGCCGAAAATCTTGCTCACCGTCGCGACTTCGGACTTGGTGAAACCCATCTCGTAATAGAACGGGTAGGCCATGACCCCGGCGTAGGCGTCGCCGAGTTTGTACAACAGGATGAATGCGAGAATCAGAATTGCCGTGCCGATTCCGTTGCGGGCGAAAAATTCGACGAACGGCTCGATCACCATTGCGCGCAGGCTCGGATTCGGATCGCCGCCGGCCAGCTCCGGGTTGCGCCGTTCCGGATCGGGGGCGAAGATCGCCGCCGCCATGCCGACACTGACCAGCGCGGCCATGACCAGGTACACCAGCGACCAGTCGATATTGTCCGCGAGATACAGCGCGCCCGCGCCGGCCGCGATCGCACCGAGGCGATAACCGGCCTGGGTCATCGCCGCGCCCGCGCCCTGCTCGTCGGCGTCGAGGATTTCGATGCGGTATGCGTCGATGACGATATCCTGGCTGGCAGAAAAAAAGGCGACCGCAAGCGCGCAGACCGCGGTTAGCAGCGGCGTCGTTTCGGGCCGGCTGAAGCCGAGCACCGCGATCGCCGTCATCAGTCCGACCTGGATGACAAGCATCCACGAGCGACGCCGGCCGAGTCGACGAGTCAGTCCGGGCAGCGGCACTCGATCGATCAACGGCGCCCACAGGAACTTGAAATTGTAGGGCGTGCCGACCAGCGCGAAGAGCCCGATCGCGGCCAGCGCGATGCCCGATTCGGCGAGCCAGAAAGACAGGGTCGCGCTCGACAGCGCCAGCGGCAATCCACTGGCGAAACCCATCACGAAGACGAACAGCAGCCGCGGCTGCAGGTAGAGCCGCAGCGACGAAGAGAAATCGGCGCTGGCCGGGGGGATACTAACGACCTTGGTCACCTGATACTCGCTTTCAAGGCGGCAACTCGCAAGACCAGTGCTTTCTTGAAACCGGTTCCGCAGGTTTCTTGCTATGCATCTTACCTCCGTTGGAAATACAGTTCATACCCGCTCCAATCATGCCTGCAGCAATCCGC
>JBFGQE010000341.1:0-2957 GCA_041564355.1 Gammaproteobacteria bacterium
CAGATCGAGAAATCGACGTCGTCGTTGCTCGCCCATTCGACCAGCTGCCGTGGATTGCCCTGGTGGATCTGAACCTCGACCCGCGAATAGGCGCGATTGAATGCCTTGATCACCGGCGGTAAGACGTAGCGCGCCTGCGTGTGCGTGCAACCGATGCGCAGTATGCCCTCGTTACGATTGATGTAATCCTTGCCGATCGCCTGAATGCTACTGACCGACGCCAGCGTCACGCGCGCCTGGCTCGCGACCTGCTCCCCGATTTCCGTCAGACCGACGAGCCGCTTGCCGCGACGAATGAAAAGTTCGGCGCCGAGTTCATCCTCGAGTTTCTTCAGGTGCTGGGACACCGCGGACTGGACGACGAACATTTCGTCGGCCGCCTTGCTGACGCTGAAGTTGCAGTCGATCAGTTTTAGCAGCGACTGCAGCTGCCGGAGTTCCATCGCAGTAAATCAATATTCGTGATTAACGGGGGCGAAATCATAATACAAGGTGATAAAGATATCGACCCGATGCCGACGCCTTCTCAGCCAACGGCGCGGGTAGTAAACTCGCGGCATGAGCCGATTCAAGGACCAGTTCGACCGCCGCGTCTGGCAGGTGATCGCAGCGATTCCGTCCGGCCGCGTGATGGGCTACGGTGAAGTCGCCCGCGCCGCCGGTTTCCCGCGCTACTCGCGCATGGTCAGCGGCGCAATGAGCCGCTCGCCGGAACCGCTGCCCTGGTACCGGGTCGTGCGCTCGGACCGGACGATCGCGTTCGAATTCGGTTCGGAGGCTTATCGCGAGCAGGCGCAGCTGCTGAAGCGGGAAGGCGTGCAGTTCGACGGTCGCAAGATTATCGAAGCCGACGCCAACGACAGCCTCGATCGCCTGCTCTGGGGGCCGCAAGACTAGGCGATGAGATTTACCGATCGGCGACACCGCGGGTTGCGGCTAGTCATGCTTTGCGTTGTCGGAATGCAGTCGGCCGCGGCGGCCGATCTCGCCGAAATCGATCCGGCAACGCTGGGCACGCCGATCGACCGCTTCGTCATTACGGGCAACGAACGGACCCAGGAAAGATTTCTCCGCAAGTGGACCGGTTTCAGTCCTGGCAAGTTACTCACGCGCGAGCGCCTCGAGGCCGCCGAGCAGGAATTGCTCGATCGCGGGTTGTTTCGCGATATTCGGTTCTCGAGCGAACGCATGGAGCCCGGCGAAACCGAGCTCCGGCTGGCGTTGCGTGAAAGGCGCTATACACTGCTGCTGCCGCGCGCCAGCCGCAACAATGCCGGCGACATCAAGGCCGGGTTTCGCCTGCGCATGAACAACCTGCAGGGCGCCGACCGCACTCTCGACGCGCTGTTACAACGAGAAAACCAGTCCGATGGCGACGAAGCCGACGAGTTGAGAATCGGATACGATATGGAGTTTTTCAATCGTCCTTACGATCTGGAGCTGGAACTCGAGCAGGTCGAGGAAAATACCGAAATAGACGACTTTGCCAACGTTCATTTCACCGACAAGATCTCGATCGGCGTTGCCCGGGACTGGCATATTTCCGGCTGGCAGACGCCGCTGACCGTCTCCACCGCGGTCACCTTCGAGGATTTCGATATCGACGAGCCCTATCCGCCGACGATCGACGGTGTCGAACCCGGCCGCTTCAATCGTCTCGCCATCGGCTTCAGGCTCAATCGAGTCCACCGCGATCGCTACCGCCGTTTCGGCAGCTTCTACTCGCTCACGCTGGAACGGGGTTTCGACTGGCTAGACTCGGATTTTACGTCGAACCTTGTCACCTTCGAAGTGCGCGGGTATCGGCCGATCAATGCCTACGACAACATCGATTATCGCCTGATCTTCGCGGCCTCGAACGACAGCCCCTTCGGTCGCTTGAGGTTCGGTCTTGGTGGAGCGGCGACGCTCCGCGGCCTGGAGGATTTCGATGACGCCGGCGACGCGCGTATCTTCACCAATATCGAATACGTTTTCGCCTATCGCAAACGCCCGCAATTGCGCCACACGCTGTTCGTCGATATCGGCAACGTCTGGGACGACCTCGAATCGATCGAGCTGAGCGACTGGGAGTACACCGTAGGCACCGGATTCCGCTGGAAGATCGACGCCTTCGTCAAGACCGACCTGTTCTTCGATTACGGTTACGACGTCGAGAAATCGGAAGGCAAGTTTTACGGCGGTACCTCGCTCAACTTCTGAGCCTGCCGATCGGTTTCAACGATAACCGGCGGCAGTGATGAACATGGCGAAGGATTCGCACCAGACCAGAACCCCGCGGTAGGCGGCCGGATCGATGCCCGGCGGTATTTCGACGATGAAATTGTCGAAGGTCTTGACGGGCCCGAGCTGCACGGATCGGGACTTGATCGCCTTGAACGCGTCGCCGGTTTGCACGAACTCGGGCGTCAGATACAGGCGATAGTCCGGGCCTGGCGCGAGCTTGCCCATGAAGCTGATGCGTTGCCCGGTGATCGAGAGCTGGCCGTCGCCCCAGTGCAGGAAATCGCTGCCTTCCAGGTCGCGCCGGAAGCGGGCGCTGAACATCGCCTGCTGCGATGCGGCGACGACCTCGGCGTCCGTGGGACTGTCGGGCTCGATCAGGATCGGCAACAAATAGATACCGAGCGCGAACCCGATCGCCAGGGCGATCGAATGCGTGAAAAGAAATCGCAGCGTTCTGAACATGGGCCCTCCGATGGCGGCCGTGGACCGAATGCGGCCCAGCCGCATGCAGCCCAGCCGAATTATGTCCGCCGGGGGGTAAAAAATCCATAGCAAAGCTGCTACAGTCGCGCGCAGTGCAAGCGGAGCGACGATGAGCGGAACCTACGATTTCGACGTCATTACCCTCGGTGCCGGCAGCGGCGGGCTGTCGCTGGCCGAGCGCGCGGCCGCCTACGGGCAGCGCTGTGCGATTGTCGAACACGGCAAAATTGGCGGCACTTGCGTCAACG
>JBFGQE010000342.1:0-2919 GCA_041564355.1 Gammaproteobacteria bacterium
CTGGTTGCGGTGCTGGCGATGGGAGATCTCGGCGTGATCGCGTTGTTCGGCACCGCCGAGACGACGACGCTGCCACTGTTGTTGTACCAGCAGCTCGGCGCGTATCGCATCCCGCAGGCCGCGGTCAGCGCGGCGCTGTTGCTATTGCTATGCCTGCTGGTATTCGGCCTGATCGAACGCGGGATTGGCGGGCGACGGGATGCTTGAAATCAAGCAGCTTCGCTTTGCCTGGGATGGCGATGACCAGAGCGGTATGTGTTTCGATCTCGACGTCGCGGACGGCGAGGTGTTGAGCCTGATCGGCCCGAGCGGCGCGGGCAAGTCGACCCTGCTGCATCTCGTCGCCGGATTTCTCGAGCCGCGCGGCGGCACGATTCGGGTCGACGGGGAGTCGATCGAAAGACTGCCCTGCGCCGAGCGTCCGGTGAGCATGGTGTTCCAGCAAAACAACCTGTTTCCCCATCTCGACCTTTACACCAACGTCGCACTGGGGGTAAAGCCCTCGCTGAAATTATCCGCCCCCGAGCAACGCGGCGTGCAGGCCGCGTTCGAACGTCTCGGAATAAACGGCCTCGAACGACGCAAGCCGGGTGAGGTCTCTGGCGGCCAGCGTCAGCGGGCCGCGCTGGCGCGGGCGCTGGTGCGCGAGCGCAAGCTATTGTTACTCGACGAGGCGTTTGCCGCGCTCGGACCGGCGATGCGCGCCGAGCTGATCGAACTGGTCGCGGAGCTCGTGCGCGAACGCGATTTTTGCGCGTTGCTGGTGAGCCACCAGCCGCAGGATGCGTTGCTTGCCTCGGCGCGCTGCGCGTTCGTCGAAGACGGTCGGATCAGCGCATTGCGGCCGACGCAAGAATTGCTCGAGGATTCGGATCTTGCCGCGGTACGCGCCTACCTGGGGTCAGCGTGAGGCAGCTGGAATCGGTATTCGCACGGATTCCGCAACTCGCCGAGCAGCATCCGCGGGATTTTGCCATCACGCCGTTACCCGGATTGACCAATCATAACTATCGACTGCAGTGCGGGTCGCAGGACTGGGTCTTGCGCCTGCCGCGAGCGGATACCAATATTCACATCGATCGAGCGGCGGAGGCGCACAACCAGGCGCTGGCGGCAGAACTCTGCATCGCGCCCCAGGTTGCCTGGCAACACGCCGACGGCACGAGCCTGACGCCTACGCTGGCAGGCTCGCGCAGCCTGGTCGCCGCGGACTTCAACCCATCCTCGGAGCTGGCGCAAATCATCGCGCCGGTGCGCCGCTTGCACCGCAGCGAAGCCGGCTTTCACGGCCGCGTCGAGCCTGGTCCCACGCTGGCGCGCTACGCGGCGATGCTCGACGATGCCGACCGGCGCCGGTTGCAGCCGCGCCTGCAGCAGGCTGAATGGGTTATCGGGCGGCTCGAGGTTGTCGATGCGGCGCCGGTCCCGTCGCATAACGATCTGGTGCTGGAAAACCTGCTTCGCGAACCGGACCGGATCTGGCTGATCGACTGGGAGTACTCGGCGATGGCCTCACCGTACTGGGACCTCGCGACGCTGTGCAACTCGGCCGGGCTGGATTTCGCGCAAAGCCGACGATTGCTTGACGCCTATTGCGCGGACGGGGAGCAGATGGAAGAATCGATCCTTTTCGATTACCGGGGTTTGCTGCAATTGCTCAACGATTGCTGGATGGCGATTTTCGCGCGCGAACAGGGTTAGCCGGTGCTAACCCATTCGGCCAGTCTTTATCTCGGCTCGGTGCTGATCTGGGGTTCGACCTGGTTCGCGATCAAGTTTCAGCTCGGCACGGTCGCGGCCGAAGTGTCGCTGGTCTACCGATTCGCGCTGGCCTCGGGCATCCTGCTGCTGTTTTGCCTGCTGACGCGGCGCGGGTTGCGTTACTCGATCACGCAGCACGGTTTCATTGCGCTGCAGGGCCTGTTTCTGTTCTCCAGCAATTACCTGATTTTTTACTGGGCGACCGGGCTGCTGACTTCGGGCATCGTCGCGTTGATGTTCTCCACGGTAATCCTGTTGAACATCGTCAATGGGGCGTTGTTCCTGCGAAGTCCGGTTAGTCCCCGCGTTATCCTCGGAGCCGCTTGCGGCATCGCCGGCATCGCTGCGATCTTCTGGTCGGAAGTGAGCGCGGTGGAAAACAACGCGGATGCTTGGCGCGGCCTCTGGATGTGCCTGCTTGCGACCTATCTCGCTTCGGTCGGCAATATACTCTCCGCGCGGAATCAGAAACACGGCATCCCGGTGGTGCAAACCAACGCCTGGGGCATGGCATACGGCGCGCTGTACATGCTGGTTTACGCGCTGCTCAGCGGGGTTTCATTCAATTACGACCCGGCCTGGTCATACACTCTGTCCCTGCTTTATCTCGCCGTGTTCGGCTCCATTCTGGCGTTTGGCGCCTACCTGACCCTGGTCGGGCGCATCGGTGCCGACAGGGCGGCCTATGCGGCCGTGCTGTTTCCGGTCATCGCGCTCGCGCTGTCGACGCTGTTCGAGGACTACCAGTGGACCACGCGCGCGGTGCTCGGCTTCGCGCTGGTATTGCTGGGTAACTATGCCGTACTCAGCAAGAGCCGAAAAAAACGCGTGTTGCCCGCGGCTTAGACGCCGGCGAGCGGATCGCCGAGCAGATTGGATACGTTGGGCACCTGCTCCAGCGCCCAGCTCAGCTGATCGCGCAGGGAAGAGCCGAGCGCGGCAGGGGCGACGCGGTTCGACAGCGGGATTCCGGCGTCGAGGTCGAGTAGTTGTTGCAGCAGGATTGCGTTCAAAATAATGCGATGCGCCTCGCTCAGGTTTTCGATGATGGTCTCCATCCGCTCGAGATGGGGTATTGCCGCGGCGAAGCGCGCCGGGGTGGACTGAAGGCGCAGGCCGTGCTTGATCGCGAGCACGCGCGCGGTCGAAAACAGCGGC
>JBFGQE010000343.1:0-2906 GCA_041564355.1 Gammaproteobacteria bacterium
GAGCCTCGAGATCGCACTTTCGAGGCGGTCGATTACGTCATCGACCTCGATCAGGTCCATGACGCCCGGATCTTCGATACGCGTGCCCCAGCGCAGTTCCTCGGGTTCCTTGCCGCGGTAGCGCCGCGCGGCCTCGGCGAAGCGGTCGACGCAAAGATCGAGCGAATGGTACGGTCCGCTGCGGCGCGACCAGGTCGACGCGTGCAGGCCGATAACCGGTGTGCCGAGGGCGTTGGCGAGATGCGCCGGGCCCGCGTCCGGGCTCAGCACGACGTCGGCGCGCGCGAGCAGCGCTACCAGTTGCTCGAGGGTATCCTTGCCGATCAGGTTGATCGCGCGGGCCCGCATCGCGGCCTCGATCGCATGCCCGGTCCGCGCCTCGAGCTTCGAGGGTCCGCCGGACAACACCACCGTCATGCCGCACCTGGTAGCGGCATGATCGGCGACCACGGCATAACGCTCGGCGCGCCAGTTGCGCGCCGGGTGACTCGAGCACGGCGAAATAAGCAAAATGCGGCCATCTCCGGGTAGCACCGCATCGGCGAATTCACGAGCGCCTGGTGTCACCGGAATATCCCACTCGGGTTCGTCGACGTTGAGTCCGAGCGTGCGCGCGAAAGACAGGTGTCCCTGCAGCTGGTGTTCGAAACGCATCTCCGGGATGGCATGGGTCATGCACCAGCGATGAAAATCGCGGGCGCGATACTTGTCCCAGCCGAGCTTGACGTTGGCGCGGATGCACAAGCCGGTCAGGTTCGCGCGCGCCGAGGTCTGCATTTGCAGCAGCGCATCGAAGCGTTCGCCAGCCAGTTCGCGCCGCAGCCTCGCGTATTCTCGCCAACCGGCGCGCTTGTCGATGACGACGAAGCGCACGCCGTCGATCAGCCGCAGCAATTTGTGCTCGAGTTTGGCGGTGATCCAAGTGATCGCAGTATCCGGCCATTGCCGCTGGATCGCGCGCACGACCGGGATTGCGTGCGTCACGTCGCCGAGCGCGGACAGGCGAATAATGCAGAGATTTTCAGGCGGGTTCGGCAGTGGCAGCATCTACGATGCTCGACGAAAACGAGTCACGCGTAATTTACGGAGATGTATCCGATTTGTCGAACCCGAAGTGCTTTCGACGACTGGCCGGGTCATCGATGGTCGATACCCCGGTGAGACATGGTCGGACGTCGAGATCCGGAATCACCCTCGACGGCTTATTTCCCGATCTCGAGGCCAGTCGAAAACCGTCGTCCGCCGCCGGTTCGGCGAATGTGGTAAAGTTTCACGAAAAATCAAAGTCGTTTGCAAACAAAGCTTAACGACTCGTCGAGCTTGTCGCGGATTAAATATTTAGGTTCCTGTCGCGCAACCTGCTCGTACTTTTCAAGCGGATTTCGCCGGTCGATACAGATGCCAGGAGAATGCGATGCTCAGAAAAATACTGCTCCCGACAATTTTACTGATCCTGGCCTACGGTTTCTGGGTAAGCCCCGATTTCAAGGAAATCGCCGCCGGCGTCGCGATATTCCTGTTCGGCATGCTGTTCCTGGAGGATGGCTTCAAGGCCTTTACCGGTGGCGTACTCGAAAAGCTGCTGCAAAAGACCACGGACAAGACCTGGAAGAGCCTGTGTTTCGGTATTGTCTCGACGACGATCATGCAGTCGAGTTCGCTGGTCTCGGTGATTACGATCTCGTTCATCAGCGCGGGGCTGGTCACACTGATCGCCGGAATCGGTATCATTTTCGGCGCCAATATCGGCACCACGACCGGTGCCTGGCTGGTGGCTGCCTTCGGCCTCAAGGTCAAGATCTCCGCCTACGCGATGCCGATGCTTGTATTCGGAATCGTACTGGCGTTTCAAAAATCGCAGTATTTAAAGGGCATCGGCTCCGTTCTTGCCGGATTGGGCTTTCTGTTCCTCGGCATTCACCACATGAAAGAGGGTTTCGAAGCCTTCAAGGATAGCTTCGACCTGGCCGCGCTCGCGGTCGAAGGCTATCTGGGGCTGTTTCTGTTTGCCGGCATCGGCGCTGCTGCGACCGTCGTCATGCAGTCGAGCCATGCGACCCTGGTCCTGATACTGACCGCGCTGGCGGCCGGACAAATTACTTACGAAAACGCCCTCGCGCTCGCCATCGGCGCCAACGTGGGCACGACCATCACCGCGATCATCGGCTCGCTCAGCGCCAACGTGCAGGGCAAGCGGCTGGCCGGCGCGCATCTGATTTTCAATGTCGCAACCGGGGTCATCGCCATCGCCTTTATCGGCCAGTTCGTCTGGGCGGTCGATACGCTCAGCGTCTCGTTCGGGATCGCCGGCGACAATTACACGATGAAACTGGCCGTTTTTCACACCTTGTTCAATGTCGTGGGAGTGCTCGTCATGGTGCCGATGATGCACCCGCTGAGTGATTACCTGACCCGGTACTTTCCCGAAAAAGCCCCCGAAATCGCCGAGCCCAAATACCTCAGCGATGCCGCCTTCGAATTTCCCGAGACCGTGTTGAAGTCGGTAAAACAGGAGGTTTGGCACCTGTTCGATTCGGCTTTCGAGGTGATCGCGCACGGCATGAACCTGCATCGCACGCAGATTCTGACGTCACCGGATCTGAAGCAGACCATCGACCAGGATCGCGAAGTCTTCGATTACGATATCGACGAGCATTACGAAACCAAGGTCAAGGTGCTTTACAGTGCGATCATCGAGTTCATTTCTCGCTCGCAGCGCGAGATGCCCAGTGTTTTTGCCGAGGAGATGTTCCGCCTGCGCAAGGCCGCATCCGATATTGTCGAGAGCGTTAAGCATATCAAGCACCTGCGTAAAAACGCGACCCGGTACATGCTTTCCGACAACGAACACATCCGCCAGGAATACAATCACCTGCGCTACCAGATCGCGGTTCTGTTACGCGAAA
>JBFGQE010000344.1:0-2895 GCA_041564355.1 Gammaproteobacteria bacterium
CGGCAGCAGTGCGGCGCGATTGACCTTGACGAAGAAACGCGCGTCGGCGTAATCCAGGCGAAACGCCTGGTTGATATCGCCGCCGGCCATCGCGGTCGCCTGCGCGGCGCCGAGCTTTTTTTGCAGCGCCTGTTCAAGGCGTGCGCCGAGTGCCTGCCAGTCCATCATGCTAAACGATACTCACCGGGCTGAAGATTATCCAGCGCCCAGTCGCCGACGCGGATTCTGACCAGGCGCAGGGTCGGGTGCCCTACCGCCGCGGTCATGCGCCGCACCTGGCGGTTGCGTCCCTCGCGCAACGCGATTTCCAGCCACCGTGTCGGAATGTTGCGTCGCTCGCGGATCGGCGGGTCTCGCGGCCAAAGCCATTCGGGCTGGTCGACGCTTCGCGCCCGGGCCGGGCGGGTACGGCCATCGTTCAGCTCTACCCCCTCGGACAGGGCCCGCAGCGTGGCCGCATCCGGCGAGCCCTCGACCTGGGCCAGATAAACTTTTTCCAATTTATGCCGCGGATCCGCGATTCGAGCCTGCAGCTTGCCGTCGTCGGTCAGAACCATCAAACCCTCGCTGTCGTAATCCAGTCGGCCCGCGGCATAAACACCGGGAACATCGATATAGTCGGCGAGCGTGGACTTGCCGCCCTCGGGCGAGAACTGGCTTAACACTCGGTAGGGCTTGTTGAATAGCAGGATGCGCGCCATGTCACGGCGCCGCCACGGATGCTTTATCGAGATAATCCTGCCAGCGCCGGCAGCGCGTGTCACCCAATGCCTGGGCCTGCATCATAGCTGCCAGCCGATCCGCGTCCGGCGCGCGGCGCGTAATATCGACGTCGCGCATTTCGTCGATCTCGCAGTTAATCCGGGTCAGCTTGAGATAAATCTCGAGCATGGCTTCGTGCTCGAGCAGCGATTGCTGCACGCGCGCCGCGTAACGGAATTTCATTTTGCCGACCTCGTCCAGGTGTCGGCGCAGATTTTCCAGCGACTCGTACTTGCGCAACAGCCTGGCCGCGGTTTTCGGTCCGACATCGGGCACGCCCGGAATATTGTCGACCTTGTCCCCGCATAACGCGAGCTGCTCGGCAATTCGCTCCGGCGTCACGCCGAATTTTTTCGTTATCGCGCGGTAATCGAGCTGACGGTTGTCCAGGTAAGACCACCAGATGTCCCGCTCGCCGACCAGCTGCGCCAGATCCTTGTCGGCGGTCAGCAGCGCGACCGGCAGACGCTGGCTGCGATGATAGTTTGCCAGTGAGCCGATCAGATCGTCGGCTTCCCAGTAAAGGCTGCTGACGTTGGATAGACCCAGCGCATCCAGCCACTCGCGGCACCAGCCGAACTGGCGTTTCAGCTCTTCCGGCGCCGGGCTGCGATTGGCCTTGTAGGCGGGATAGATCTCGCGTCTTGCCGACTGCGCGAGGCTTTGATCGAAGGCGAACACGATCCGGCTTGGCGCCTGCTCGGTCAGCAGGCGATAAACGAAATCGCTGAAACCGACGAACGCCTGGTTGGGTTCCTGGGCAAGGTTCTCCCGAGCCGGGCCATACCAGGCGCGAAAAATGAAAATGCTCGAATCGACCAGGAACAGGCGCATGTTTCAGGGTTTACAGTTGGCCACGACGGCTAAAGATTTTACACCCGGGTTTGCTATAATCGCGCGCATAATTTTTACCTGGTTGCCAGATGAATCGTTTCATCCTGATCCTGCTCTGCCTGCTGTGTAATGCAGGTCCCGCGATCGCCGCATCGATGCAACAGCTCGAACAGCTCATCGAGCAACGACAATTCAGCTCCGCGATTCAGACCGGCGAAGCCTTGCTGCGCGCCGAGGCGAAGCAACCGCGGGCGCAATTCCTGACCGCCTACGCCTATCAGATGGCCGGCCAGGCAGACAAGGCCAGCGCGCTCTACGCTAGTTTGATTGCCGACCACCCGGAGCTGCCCGAGCCGCGCAATAACCTGGCGATGATTTACCTCGCGCAGGGAGATTACGACCGTGCCAGCCAGGTGCTGGTGGAAGCGATTAATACCCACCCCAGTTACGCCACGGCTTACGACAACCTGAGCCGGATCTACAAGGGTATCGCCAGCGAAGCCTACCGGCGCGCGGTGAGCGAGTCCAGCGAACCGGCCAAGGTCTCGCATGACATCCAGCTGGTCGCGATCACGCAGCTCGATTCACTGGCAGAGGCATCACCCGCGGTCGAACCCACGTCCGAACCCACGGTGGTCAACTTCGCCAACCAGGAAACTTTGCTGATCGAGCAGGTCAAGAACTGGGCCGAAGCCTGGAGCAACAAGCAGTTCGAGCGTTATGCGTCGTTTTACAGCCCCGGATACCGCTCCCGCTTCCAGACGCATGCCGACTGGCTCGCTCATCGCCGGGAACGTATCCTGCGCCCGGGCGAAATCAGCGTCCAGATCAGCGATATTCAAATTCGGTGGCGCAGCGAAAATCGAGCTATTATTGACTTCAGGCAGGCGTTTCAATCGCCGCGCTACAGCGACCGGGTCAGGAAACGACTCGGTTTCAACCGGGTTGGTGAGGAATGGAAAATTACTGAAGAGCGGGTATTATCCGTGTTATGAAAAAAATAATGTTCTGGCTGGCATTGCTGGCTTTTCCTGGCATGCTGCCGGCCGCCGAGCCGCCCGGCAACCAGTACGAGCAAAGCCTGCTGAATACGATCAAGAGAATCCAGAGCCTCGACCACGATCAGGCGCTGACCAGTACGCGAGACCTGATTCGCCAGTACCCGCACAGCCGGCTCGGTCACATGCTATACGCGGACCTGTTGCTGGCCAAGGCCGAGCCGCTGACGCAAATCGGTTACGGCATCGCGACCGACTCGGCGATGCACGATTTCCAGCACGAGATTCAGCAACGCTGGCA
>JBFGQE010000345.1:0-2875 GCA_041564355.1 Gammaproteobacteria bacterium
GACAATCGGATGTCATGATCGTGGCCGGCACGCTGGTCAACAAGATGGCGCCGGCGCTGCGCAAGGTTTACGATCAGATGGCCGAGCCGCGCTGGGTCATTTCGATGGGTTCGTGCGCCAACGGTGGTGGCTATTACCACTATTCCTATTCCGTCGTGCGTGGCTGTGACCGCGTGGTTCCGGTCGATGTTTATGTCCCCGGTTGCCCGCCAACCGCGGAAGCGCTGCTCTACGGAATATTGCAGTTGCAGAACAAGATCAAACGTACCAACACCATAGCCCGCTAAGATGTCGAATTCATCAGAGCAACTGGCCGATTCGCTGCGCGCCGCGCTGGGCGATGACCTCGTCGAGGTCGAGATTGCCTATGGCGAAGTCAGTGCGGAGGTCGCTGCCGATCGACTGATCGACGTGGCGACCCGTTTGCGCGACGATGACGAGTTCGGTTTCGAACAGTTGATCGATCTTTGCGGGGTCGATTATTCGCAGTACGGCAGCGACGAATGGCAGACCGAGGATGCCAGTCGCGCCGGTTTCAGCCGCGGCGTCGCCGAGGGCAGCGCCGGGCGCCTGCAGTTTGGCGACGAGCTGAGCTCGCTAACCGTGAAAGGTCGCCGTTTCGCCGCGGTTTATCACCTGATCTCCTATCGCAACAACCGGCGCCTGCGCCTGCGCGTGTTCGCGCGGGATGACGACTTTCCGGTGATTCCGACGGTAACCGAAGTCTGGCGCGTGGCCGACTGGTACGAGCGCGAAGCCTTCGACCTGTTCGGTATCCTGTTTACCGGACACCCGGATCTGCGCCGGATCCTGACCGATTACGGCTTCGTCGGTCACCCGTTCCGTAAGGACTTTCCATTGGTCGGGCACGTCGAAATGCGTTACGACCCCGAACGCGAACGTGTGGTTTATGAACCGGTTACGATAGAGCCACGGGTTCTGGTGCCTAAGGTACGCCGCGAAGACCATCGCTACCTGAGCGCGGCCGCTGACGAGGCGCAAGACGATGCCTGAAATCAGAAACTACACGCTTAATTTCGGCCCGCAGCATCCCGCCGCGCACGGCGTGCTGCGCCTGGTGCTGGAAATGGACGGCGAGGTCATCGAACGCGCCGACCCGCACATTGGGCTGTTGCATCGGGCAACCGAAAAACTGGCCGAAACCAAGCCCTACAACCAGACCATCGGTTACATGGACCGTCTCGACTACGTATCGATGATGTGCAACGAGCATGGCTATGTCATGGCCATCGAGAAGCTGCTCGGCATCGAGATCCCGGAGCGCGCGCGCTACATCCGGGTCATGTTCGACGAGATTACCCGGATACTGAACCACTTGATGTGGATCGGTACGCACGCGCTCGACGTCGGCGCGATGACGATGTTCCTCTACGCGTTTCGCGAGCGCGAGGACCTGATGGATATGTACGAGGCGGTCTCGGGCGCGCGCATGCACGCGACTTACTATCGCCCGGGCGGAGTCGCGCGCGACCTGCCCGACCGTATGCCGCAATACCTGGAAAGCCGCTGGCGCAGCAAGAAAGAAGCCGATCGGCTGAACGAGAACCGCCAGGGCAGCCTGCTCGACTTCGCCGATGATTTTACCCGTCGCTTTCCGACCTACATCGACGAATACGAGACCCTGTTGACCGACAATCGCATCTGGAAGCAGCGCACCGTCGGCATCGGCGTCGTATCCGAGGAACGAGCCTACCAGCTCGGTTTTACCGGGCCGATGCTGCGTGGCTCCGGCGTTGCCTGGGATCTGCGCAAGAAGCAGCCCTATGAGGTTTACGAGCGGATGGATTTCGACATCCCGATCGGCACCAACGGGGACTGTTACGACCGCTACCTGGTGCGCGTCGAGGAGATGCGCCAGTCGAACCGGATTATCCGCCAGTGCATCGATTGGCTGCGCGCGAACCCCGGTCCGGTCCTCAGCGATAACCACAAGGTTGCGCCACCGCGCCGTGAAGAGTTGAAGGCCGACATGGAAGGCCTGATTCACCACTTCAAGCTGTTTACCGAGGGCTACACGCTGCCGCCAGGGGAAGTCTACGCGGCGGTCGAGCATCCCAAGGGCGAGTTCGGCATTTTCCTGATATCGGACGGCGCCAACAAGCCCTACCGGGTCAAGATACGCGCGCCGGGGTTTGCGCACCTGTCGGCGATGAACGAAATGGCGCAGGGCCACATGCTCGCCGACGTGGTCGCGATCATCGGCACCCAGGACATCGTTTTTGGCGAGATCGATCGCTGATGGCTATCGAAAAAGAATCCAGGATCGACCTGCTCGACGCGCACACCCGAGAAGAAATCGATCACTGGGTCGCGCGCTTCCCGCCGGAGCAAAAACGCTCGGCGGTGATCCAGGCGCTGTACGCGGCACAGCACCAGAACCGGGGGTACCTGACTTCCGATTTGATGGATGCGGTGGCGGAATACCTCGATTTGCCCAATATCCAGGTCTACGAGGTCGCCTCGTTTTACTCGATGTTCGAGACCCGGCCCGTGGCGCGTCACAATGTCGCCATCTGCACGAATATCTCCTGCATGTTGATGGGTTCGGACGACATCGTCGCGCATGTCGAGAACAAGCTCGGGATCAAGCTCGGCGAGAGCACCGAGGACGGGCGAATTTATCTTAAATGCGAGGAGGAATGCCTTGCGGCCTGCCGAAACGGGCCAATGATGCAGGTCAATCACGTTTACTACGAAAACCTGACCCCGGAAAAGGTCGATGAAATCCTGGACGCGCTGGAGTAGAAATGGCTAACGAAGTTTGTTACACGACCCTGCAATTCGACGAGCCCTGGTCGATGGAGTCCTACCTCAAGGTGGGCGGTTACGAGGCGCTGAAAAAGGTTTTCCAGGA
>JBFGQE010000346.1:0-2874 GCA_041564355.1 Gammaproteobacteria bacterium
CGCCGCTTCCATAAACTGCAATTCGCATTCGTGCTCCAGGCAAGACTGAACAAACCGGTATTATGGCGTAGTGTCTCCGATTTGAAAGCGAAATTCCGCCACCGGCGTCACGCTATCGAAATAATCTCCTGGCTTGCATCGCGCCTCGTCCGCGACGGATGGGTTCAACCATCCGAGAACGGCCAACTTGCGCATGAAAATTTAATGGAAATTAATTTCATTTTTTAAATAAATAAAAAATACCCCAATATCATAATATTAATCAATTAAAACAATAATTTATAATATAACCCAAAATAGATATTACTTTTTTGGATAAGCATTTTAAAATAGAAAATGTCGTTTTTGAGCATGTTCCCCGCTTTTCAAGCTGGTAAATTCGCGTCCATGAACAATTCAGTCAGCAGTATCGTGCGCAAGCGGGGACGTCCGCCAGGACCGAACGGTCGCTCGAAGGAGGGCAGGAACCAGTCGCTGATTCGCGCGATGACCCTGCTCGAGCGCTTGTCCGAAACCCCGGCCGGATTAAATCTGACCGATCTGTCCTACCAGCTCGGCATGCCGGCCGCCACCGTGCATCGGCTGCTGAATACGTTCGAGGAGTTGAACTTCGTCGAACAGGATGCGGACAGCGGGCTCTGGGTAATCGGTATGAAGGCTTTCAATGTCGGCAACGCTTTTCTGCAGCGCCGGGATTTTGTCGAAATCTCGCGCCCGCACATGGAAGCGCTGGTAGACCGCTGCGGCGAGACGGTCAATCTCGGCGTCATCGACGACGGAGAAGTCGTCTTTATCAGCCAGGTCGAATCGCAGGAAGTCATGCGCATGATCGCCCGGCTCGGCAGTCGTTCACCGATACACGCATCGGGGGTAGGCAAGGCGCTTCTCGCCTGGCAGTCGGAGCAGCGTCTCGCGCGCATCCTCGAGCGTCGCGGGTTGCCCCGCTTCACCGATCGCACGATCGACAAACCTGCCGCGCTGCGCGCGGAACTGGAGCTGACGCGGCGCCGCGGCTACGCGCTCGACGACGAGGAGCACGCGGTCGGGCTGCGTTGCGTGGCGGCCGCGATATTCGATGAAAACGGCAGGGCGCTGGCGGCGATTTCGCTGTCCGGCCCCAAGGCTCGCGTGGTCGATGACCGCCTGGGCGAATTCGGTCTCGCGGTGATGCAGACCGCCGACGAAATAACCCGGGCCCTTGGCGGACGCAAGCCGGCCTGATATCGACAGAATCATTTAACCGGAGACGAAGCCATGTCCTCACAGAGTAACCTGCAACAGCAGACCGAAGACGATATTATTTTTCCACAGCTGGAGATTCCGCATACGCTCGCGGCCGGGCCCGGTCCGGGCAACACCGACCCGCGGGTACTCGAGCGCTTTGCCGCGGCCGGCGTGGCCGATCACATGCAGGCCGACGTCATCCGCGGCATGAAAGAAGCCAAGATCATGCTGCGCGAGGTATTCGGAACCCGCAATCTTTATACTTACGCGGTTTGCGGCACCGGCTGGAGCGGGCTCGACTGCGCCTTCGCGCCGATCCTGTCGGGCGACAAGGTCGTTACCTTTGTCAACGGCACCTTCAGCGGAATCGACGACCTCAATGTGCGCCTGAAGGCCTCCAGCAACGCGGATCTCGCGGCGAATCCACTGGACCCGAAACCGGCCAACGTGGTCACGATCAAGGTGCCGCACGGCCAGTCTGTCAGCGGCGAGGCCGTCGAAGCCGCGCTCGCCGAGCACAAGCCGATGTGGGCCGTGATGGCACACTGGGAAACTGGCAGCGGGCGGATTAACGACCTCGAGGGTTTCAACGACGCCTGCGCGAAACACGATGTCATGGGCATCGTCGACGCGGTATCGAGCCTCGGCATCGCTTACTTCAATATCGACGATTACCCGGCGATTACGACCTGGGCCTCCTGTCCGCAGAAGGGCATACTCGGCCTGCCGGGTACTTACGCGCCGGTCAGCTTCAACGATCGCGTGATCGACCTGGTCAAGCAGCGTGGCTGTCCGACTTACGTACATCATCCCATTCTCGACGCGCGCCACTGGTGCATCGATAACGGCCAGGACGTCGAAACCGCGGCTTACCACCGCACGCACTCGGGCTACGCCGTCGCATCTTTCCACGAAGCGCTGCGCCTGTTGTTGCAGCACGGCCGCGAGCAAAAAGCGGCGGACTACGCGTTCTACGAAAAAGGCTTGCGCCAGGCGGTCGAGGCAATGGGCTGCGAAGTCACGTCCAACATGACCAGCCTCGTGGTTTGCAACCTGCCCGGCAATCTCGCTGGCAAGGAAAAAGAGTTGGTCGGCAACTGTCGCGCGCGCGGCTTTGCCATCTGGCCGACCCTGTCCGAGCCGACCCAGGTGCGAATCGGTATCCTCAACCAGCTGACCCCGTCGGCGATTAACGATATCGTCGGCCGCTTCGCCGACGCGATGCTCGAGATGGGCGCGGACGTCGACAAGCAACGGATCATCGACGATCTGAACGGCTATCTCGCCGGTCGTTAATCTGTATCCGAAGTAATCCGCAACGCCGGCCGCCAGGCCGGCGTTTTTTTGCCCGTGCGCCAGCCAGGTATGCAGCATGGGGTCGCGGACCACGGGCAATCGGGCGGCCGTCGGCCGGGTCGAATGCGTTGCAAGCTAGACCATCTTCAGGTTGGACAGGCGGATAATGGAGCGCTTGTCGGGCGTGACGCAAGCGACGACCTGCAGGTTCAGGTGGTCCGCGCAGGACTCGATCAACGACAGGTCGAAGGTCTGGCTGGATGCGCTTTCGATCTCGATCGCGCAATGCTCCTCGCCGGGTTGTACCCTCAGGTTGATCTCGGTGCCAGGCTGGCTGAGAGATATGGCGTTGAA
>JBFGQE010000347.1:0-2863 GCA_041564355.1 Gammaproteobacteria bacterium
GATGCGCCGCCTGTGCAGCCTGATCGTCGAACAAGGGGTCATCACCGGCCACTCCGGACGTTACGGCCAGATACTCAAGCTGCGGCCACCGCTGGTTTTCTCGAAGCAGGACGCCGATACCGCGATCGCCGCGATCGACGCTGCGCTAGAGCGATTCGCGCCATGCTGAACGGAAACGATCGCGTCGACTTCGATGCATCGGCGATCGAGCAGATGATGGACAGCTACGTCTCCTCGGGCAAATCGGCCGGCATGCTTACCCTGGTAAGCATCCGCGGGCAGATCGAGCACTTATCCTGTCGTGGCCTCGCCGATATTGCGAGTCAACGCCCGATTCGCGAAGACACGCTGTTTCGCATCTACTCGATGACCAAGCCGATTACCAGCGCGGCCTTATTGACGCTGATGGAAAAGGGACATTTCGAACTCGATGACGCGGCCAGGCGCTGGATCCCGGCGCTGGCAAACCTCGAGGTCGACGGCGAGGGCCCGATCGAGACCGACATCACGATACGCCAGTTGCTTACCCATACCGCGGGTTTCAGCTACGGCTTCGAGCCGGAAAAATTCCCGGTCGACAAGCTGTATGCCGGGGTCTGGCGGCAACGGCCGCACGACCGGACGCTGGAAGACGTCCTGCAAACCCTGCTCGAATTTCCGCTGGTCGCGCAACCCGGAACCCTGTGGAATTACAGCATCGCGACCGATATCTGCGGTTACCTGGTCGAGCTGATCAGCGACATGCCGTTTGCCGATTACCTGCAGCAGACCATCCTCGATCCGCTCGATATGGGCGATACCGCGTTCGAGGTTACCGCGGACAAGATAGAACGCTTCGCGACCCTGTACGGCTATACCGAGGATGATCCGCTGGCGCAGCTCGAGTTTAACCACAGCTCTCCGTTCATCTCGGCCATTTCCGGAATTCCGATCAGGCTGCATTCGGGCGGCGGCGGCCTGGTATCGACCGCGGCGGACTACTGGCGATTCGCGCAAATGATGCTGAACCGGGGAGAACTGGACGGAAAGCGTATCATCAGCCCCGATACGGTGGCCTTGATGACAACCAACCAGATCGATGAAAAACTGTTACCGATGAGCTTCAACGGGGTCGCCCGGGGGGAATTCAGCGGCTACGGTTTCGGTCTCGGCTATTGCATCAATATCGATCCCGCGAACACCGCCGCGGCGGGCTCGAAGGGAGACTTCGGCTGGGGCGGTATGGCCGATACCTATTGCTGGGTGGATCCGGCGAAGGACCTGGTCGCGATCCTGATGCAGCAGTACCTGCCCTCGCTGCACCATGCCGGGCGCAAGGAGTTTCGCGACGCGGTTTACGCCGCGGCCCCACGGGACGCGGATTAGGTCTGGAGGCTTTCGAGCAGGCTTTTCAGGGCGCGGATGTGATCGGGTCCGGTGCCGCAGCAACCGCCCACGATTTGCACGCCGTGATGCCGGATCCAGCCCTCGATTTCGCTGGCGTAATCGTCCGGTGCGCAAACCTCTTCGAAATCCCAGTCCGGCAGGTTCTTGCGCCCGGTCTCGGCGTAAGCCATTTTCGGGCCACTCCAGTGACGACCGAGCACTTCCAGCGCCGGGCCCGTGTCTTCGATACGCGTATGCATGATGCCGGCGGCCTGGCCGCCGAGCGGTTTCAGCGCGTCGATCATTTCGCCGAGGTCGTGCGCGGTGGTCGTGTCGTCCCGGTTTTTCCAGCGCAGACTGCGCACGTCGACGCCGTTCTCGGCCATCATCGTGCTGTAACCGATCCAGACCGGCAGGCCGGTCGAAACGGCAGCCTTGATCACGATGCTGGCGTTCTCCAGGTCGCGCATCATTTCGGCAATGATCAGATCGACGCCTGCCTCGGCCAGCACCTCGGCCAGTTCCTGGTAACTCGCCTCGATATTGCCGTCCAGCGCCACTTCCCGGTGGCTGGTCAGCGGCGGCATGCTGGACATCGATCCAGCGATGTAGACGTCGCCGGTTGCCACGGCGTCGCGCGCCTGCTGCGCGAGCTGTACCGATTTCAAGTTGAGCAGCTTGGCCTCGTGACCGAGATTTACGCTTTCGAGCACGTGACGCGCGGTGGAGAAGGTATTCGCGGTAATCACCTGGGCGCCGGCACGGATATAATCCTCATGCACTTCACGCACTGCATCCGGATGCGTTTTCGTGGTCAGTCCGCTCCAGACGTTTTTATCCAGCGACACCCCGCGGCGGCATATTTCGGTGCTGACGCCACCGTCGAGCAGCAGGATTTCGTGATTATTCAGGCGATCGCTCAGGCTGATCATTGGGCTATCCGTCGATTCTCTTTCGCCGCGCAGTTTAGCAGAGTTGTTTGGCCGTTCGCTCGACAAATTGCCTCCGAATAGGCTACCTTTAACCAGGTGCTTCCCGGATTACGAATGACTATCCCGCTAAACCGTCGCCTCGCTCCTCTAGCCATGCTCGCCTGCCTGCTGGCGCTGCAGGCCTGCGCGACCGCTCCGGCAAGAATCGAGGCCCCGCCGGACGTGCAGGCCCGGCGCGCGGCAGAGCTGCAACTTGCCATTCAAAGCCTCGGCGACGCCGTCGATCGCGAGGAGGCTCGCCGTGCGGCGCATATCGCGATCACGTATTCCGAGCAGCTCGCCAGTGACTACGAAGTGTCCGGCTCGGCGCTCTACCATAACCTGATGGTTAACATGGGGATCAAGTCGCGCGGGCTATGCATTCACTGGACCGAGGACCTGCTCGCGCGCCTGAAGCAGGAGCGCTTTCGCAGCCTCGACCTGCACTGGGCAATCGCGAACTATACCGCCCCGTTTCGCCTCGAGCACAGCACCGTGGTCGTCAGCGCGGCGGGTGATCCGTTGCA
>JBFGQE010000348.1:0-2841 GCA_041564355.1 Gammaproteobacteria bacterium
ACTCGGCCACCGACGTGCGCCGTGGCGTGCACAAGGCGCCGGCCGGTCGCGAAGACGGCTTGCTGCGCGGCGTGCTGGGCCTGGACCGGCAGTTCAGTCAGGCCGAAATCGCCACGCTGAACCCGCAAAACGTCAACACGCTGAGAACCATTACCGGCGTCGGTTCGGTGATCTGGGGAGCGCGCACGGTTTCGGCCGATGCATCGCTGCGCTACGTCAGTACCCGGCGATTGCTGCTGTTCATCGAGGAGTCGATCGACGAAGGCACTCAATGGGTCGTATTCGAACCCAATACCCCGGCCTTGTGGCGCTCTATCGAACGCAATATCCGCGCGTTTTTACGCGTGGTCTGGCGCAGCGGCGCCCTGTTCGGCGATGTCGAGGACAATGCGTTCTACGTCAAATGCGATGCCGAAACTAATCCGCCCGACTCGATCGAAGCCGGAATGGTCGTTACCGAGATCGGCGTCGCGATCGTCAAACCCGCCGAGTTCGTCATCTTCCGCATCTCGCAGGCAAGGGCGGGGTCGGTCATCAGCGAGTAGTTCCATGATTAACCAGGCCACCAGTTACAGGAGATAGCAAAATGCCGAGAAGAAGTGACACCCCATTCGATCCCTACGGCTCGTTCAATTTCATCGTCGAAATCGAAGGCGTCGAGTCGGCCGGGTTTTCCGAGTGCACCGGTCTGGACAGCGAAACCGACGTCGTCGAATATCGCGAAGGTAACGAGGATATCACGGTGCGCAAGCTACCCGGGCTGAAGAAGTTTTCCAACATTACGCTGAAGCGCGGGCAAAGCACCAACACCGATCTATTCGACTGGCGCAAGAAAGTTATGGACGGCGACATCGAACGGCAAAACGTTTCGATCGTGCTGTATGGCGAAAAAGGCGTCAACGGCGGCGACGAAGTCATTCGCTGGAACCTGAAGGACGCCTGGCCGTGCAAATACGTAGGCCCTGAATTCAAGGCCAACGCCAACGAGATCGCCATCGAGACGCTCGAGTTGTGTCACGAGGGCATTACCGAAATCCAGTGAGCCGAACCCTGATTCGCGGAGGCTGCCATGTTGCAAACCGAATTTACCTTTAACCTGCCGAAGGGTTACGTGGATGCGGACGGGAACCTGCACCGTGACGGCGTCATGCGCCTCGCCAGCGCGGCCGACGAGATCGCGCCGCTGCAGGATCCGCGGGTCCAGCGCAACAGCGCTTATATGAGCGTGATCCTGCTGTCGCGGGTAATCACGCGCCTGGGTTCGCTGCCCGATGTCAATCCGACCGTGGTCGAGCGCATGTTTGCCGCCGACGTATCTTACCTGCAGTCGCTTTACCAGCAATTGAACGCCAACGGTCATACGCATTCGGTGATCTCGTGCCCCCATTGCAACGAAACTTTCGAGCTCGACGAGGAAGATGGACTACGCGAGGAAACGCTGGGGGAATAGTTTGCTACCCCACCGAACAGGCGCAGCGGGAGGTAGCATTCATTGCGTATCACTTTCACTGGGCGCGGGACGAAATCATGCGGCTACCGCACCTGGAGCGGCGCCAATGGGTAGAGTCGATATCGAGCATCAACCAGGAATTGAACGACGGCTTACGCGAAGCCGAACTGAAATTTTAGGACTCGAGCAACAGGATGATTAGCCACCTTGCCCCCGGGGTTTACACGCGATTGCAGCAGCAGACGGTGCCGCGACCCCGATTGACGAGCGTGACCGGGTTTGTCGGGCTGGCGCCGAGAGGTCCGATCAATTCCCCGCAGCCGCTGAAAAACTGGGGAGAATTCGTAACAGTTTTCGGTGACATCGAACCCGGCTTCGACCTGGCTCCATCCGTGCGGGGATTTTTTTCCAATGGCGGGCAGCGGTGTTACGTCACCCGCGTCGCCGACCTGGAGGATGTCGCCGTACGCCCTCTGGCCGCCCATTGGCAGCTATTGAACGACAACCACGATCCCGTCATCCGCATGACCGCGGCCAACCCGGGCAGCTGGGCAAACCAGCTACGGTTCGAGTTGACGATCGCGCAGGAGATGACGCCGATCACCACGCTCGGCGCCGCGGCGACCGCGCCGACCGATATGCTGACGGTGGCCAGCACGCGCGACCTGTTCCCCGAGTGCAGCATCCGCCTGGTCGATCGCGACAGCGGGCAGGGCAGCGCAACTTTACGCGTGGCGCAGGTGATTTCCGAAACCCTGGTGCGGCTGAGCGCGCCGCTGCCCGATTCGTTTACGGCCGAGAACACTTCGGTCCTGGCGCGGGGGCTCGAACTGGCGATCGACGATTCTTCGCGTACCGAGAGTTTTACCAAGTTGTCGCTGAATCCCGCGCACCCGCGTTATCTGCCGGCGATAGTCAATGCCGCGGCGGACGAAAGCTCCTATATTGCCAACAGCGAAAGCGGCGCTTCCATTCTGGTCGCCTTCGAGGTGCTCGAGGTCGCGTCCTCCGCCTGGCGGCGTCCCCTGCGCGGAATTCAAACCTACGCAAGCGCGGCACTTTCTAATCTGCCGTCGGAGGTGATCTGGCCCGAGGCGCTGGCCCACCGAATCGAGTTCGTACCGGGAACTCTGAGCCTATTCGGTCTCATGAGCGAGCCGCATCGGGATGTCCTGTTGTCGCTGTCGGAGGACAGCGCTTACCGGGACGCCATCCGAAACCTGTTCGACCGGTCGTTGCGCAGCAGCGAACCGCTGAGCACATTGCCGCCGGCTTACACGTTTCCGGCCGAGTTGGGCGGCCGAATCTCGTTCGGCGGCGCAAGCCTGCAATTCGACGGAGTCATGACCGGGGATCAACGCGATTTGCTGCTGGCGTCATCCGCCGAGCCG
>JBFGQE010000349.1:0-2827 GCA_041564355.1 Gammaproteobacteria bacterium
AAAAATTCAGAAACTGGTCGCCGAGATCGATGAACGCCATCGTCTCGCTGCGGCCGCGCAGTTCGAATTCGAGCAGCTCGCCGTAAAATTCGAGCGCGGCGTCGATGTCGTCGACTTCGAGCGCGACGTGATTGATGCCGATTGCACGGGCCTTGCTTGCCTCTGCCATGGTGGTTGCTCTCGCTGGGCGTGACCACGATACGGTACCACATAGCCGGGCGTCGCCCGAGAGCGTCGTTCGCCTCGCCGCGGCGACCAGCCGGGGCCCGATTTGCCCCGGCTTCGGCAGCGATTCCTGGCGGGTTCCCGCGGTGGCCGGTAAGGTCCCGGCGTCTAAGCGATGGACAAATCGCCGACGAAACAATATTCTGCCGTGAAAACCAGACAAGAGTAGCAGCCCCCACAAACCCGTGAAAATCAAGAAAGGACTTGATATTCCGCTTTCCGGCGCGCCCGAGCAGAAGATCCACGACGGGCCCAAATCGCCCCTCGTGGCGGTACTCGGCACCGACTACAAGGGCTTGAAACCGACGATGCTGGTCGCCGAAGGCGACCGGGTGCGTGTCGGCGACCCGCTGATGACCGACAAGAAAAATCCGCGCGTGAAATTCACTTCACCCGGCAGCGGTGTCGTGAAAAACATCAATCGCGGCCACCGCCGAATGCTGCATTCGATCGTGATCGAGGTCGACGAGGACGAGGAATTCATCGAGTACGAGGCGCATGCGGCGGACCGGCTGGACAAGCTGCCGCGCGAGCAAGTTCGCGAGCACCTGTTGGAAACGGGCGCCTGGACCGCGATGCGCACGCGCCCGTACGGCAAGGTGCCGAACCCGGATACCGAACCGCATTCGCTGTTCGTCCAGGCCATCGACACGCGACCGCTGGCCGCGGACCCGGCGGTGGTGATCGCCGAGGATCCCGAGGCGTTTCGCAACGGCATCCGGATACTGCGCCACCTGACCGACGGCAAGCTGTTCGTGACCCAGGCGGAAGGCGCAGACATTCCCCGGGTCGACAACCCGAATGTCGAGTTCCACGAGTTTACTGGACCGCATCCCGCCGGTCTCATCGGCACCGCGATCCATTTCCTGGATCCGGTCAATGCCGAAAAGACGGTCTGGTATATCGGCTACCAGGACGTGATGGCGATAGGCAATCTTTTCGTCAATGGCAAGCGCAGCCTGGATCGCGTGGTTTCGCTGGCCGGGCCAATGGTCGAGAATCCCCGACTGATCAGAACCCGCCAGGGGGTCAGCACCGACAGCCTGATCGCGGAGGAGCTCCGGCCGGGCAAGGTCAGGGTGATTTCCGGATCGGTGCTGTCGGGCTTTCGCGCCGCCGGGTTCAACGCGTTTCTGGGTCGCTACAACACCCAGGTTACCGTCTTGCAGGAAGGCGACGAGCGCGTCTTCATGCACTGGCTCAGACCGACGCTCAAACAGTTCTCGTTGCTGAACGTCTTTACCCGTCGCCTCGCGGAGTACCCGCTGACCACGTCGCAAAACGGCAGCCGGCGCGCGATGGTGCCGATCGGCAATTACGAGGAAATCATGCCGCTGGATATATTGCCGACACCTCTGTTGCGTGCATTGTTGGTGCGCGATACGGATACGGCGCAAATGCTGGGGGCCCTCGAACTGGATGAGGAAGACCTGGCGCTGTGCACTTTTGTATGCCACAGCAAGTACGAATATGGCCCGGCCTTGCGCGCCTGCCTCGAGATCATCGAGAAGGAAGGATAAATGGCGCTGCGAAAACTGCTGCACCGGATCGAGCCCCACTTCCAGCCTGGCGGCCGTTACGAACGATTCTACGTGTTGTTCGAGATGGTCGACACGCTTTTGTACAGCCCGGCCGAGACCACTCCGCACGCACCGCATGCGCGCGATGCGCTCGATCTGAAACGGGTCATGGGCTACGTCTGGCTGGCGACCTTTCCGGTCATGTTCATGGCCTGTTACAACACCGGTTTGCAGGCCAACACCGCGATGGCGGAGCTCGGCATCGCGAGCGCCGAGGGCTGGCGCGGTTCGATCCTGGACCTGTTCGGTTACGATCCCGAAAGCCTGGTCGACAACTTCATGCACGGATTGCTGTACTTCCTGCCGGTCTATATCGTCACCTTCATCGCCGGCGGCACCGCCGAAGTCATTTTTTCGCTGGTCCGCGGGCACGAGGTCAACGAGGGATTCTTCGTCACTTCGATCCTGTACGCCCTGACCTTGCCGCCCGCGATTCCGCTGTGGATGACGGCACTGGGTATCGTTTTCGGTGTCGTCCTGGGCAAGGAGGTCTTCGGCGGCACCGGCAAGAACTTCCTGAACCCCGCGCTCACCGGGCGCGCGTTCCTGTTCTTCGCCTATCCCGCGGCCATGTCCGGCGACTCCGTGTGGGTCGCGGTCGACGGTTACTCGGGTGCCACGCCGCTGTCGAGCGCCGCTGTCGGCGGGGTCGACGAAATCCTCGCCAGCAACGTCACCTGGTTCGATTCCTTTCTCGGGACGATCCCGGGTTCGCTCGGCGAAACCTCGACGCTCGCGATCCTGATCGGCGGCGGTTTGCTGGTGTATGCCGGCATCGCGAGCTGGCGTATCGTCGCCGGCGTCATGGTCGGCATGGTCGCGACCACCCTGTTGCTCAACTTCATCGGCAGCGATACCAACCCGATGTTTGCCTTGCCCTGGCACTGGCACCTGGTCACCGGCGGTTTCGCCTTCGGGATGATGTTCATGGCGACCGATCCGGTCACCGCGGCGCACACCGACTCGGGACGCTGGTATTTCGGTATCCTGATCGGCGTCATGGTGATACTGATTCGCGTGGT
>JBFGQE010000350.1:0-2786 GCA_041564355.1 Gammaproteobacteria bacterium
AGATAACTTGCGTTGCCGCCAGGTGCCGATGACTCTGAATGTGCTGGTTAGCAACTCAAGAGAACAGCTCGCAATGTTTCGCCGGTCGTTCTTGAGTTGCAATTGTCTTGACTTCATTAATATCGTTAATCCCTGCTTCGCTGTCGGGCAAAATTATAAGCAAGGGGGCCAATAAACCTTGTTGTCAATTACCTCGATTGGTATGCACTATTTCCTATGGAACAGGTGAATATTCCCCACCTCTTCGGGACGACCCTTGCGTGACTCGATAACGATTAATCAGTGCAACTCTTGCCAACAGGCAGGTTCAGGCGGGTAAATCTTCCGTTACTCGGTGGATTCGACCGATGCTGGATAATTTGCCCTGAAGAGGCTGCAGTTCCATGGCGCTGATATGGTTCGCATCAAACGCCTGGGCGGGTTTGACCTGAGTCTGTTTTTAGACATGGCATTTGCTTGGCAATTTTCCGCAAGCCTTCTCGCTTACCAATTGGCGGGCAGCTTCTTTTTGATAACGTAATGCTTGTCGGTCATCGAAATATAACTACCCTTCTCGAGTTGCTTGAGGATTTTGCTGACCATTTCTCGGGACGATCCGATCATGCCGGCGATTTCCCGATGGGTAAACTTGGGGACCAGTCGATGGTTGTCAGTCTCGACGGCATATTTTTCGAAGATATGGGTAATGCGACCATACACGTCGGACAACGCGATGCTACTGAGTTCCGCGGTGGTATCACGCACCATGTTGGCCAGATTTCTGGCGAGTGCCATTAAGATTTCCGGATATTGTTCCAGAAAAGACAGGTACTTTTTCCGCGAGAACGCCGCTACGACACAGTCGGTTAGCGTAATCACGCTGGCGGTTCTGGGAAAGTTTCCGATCAATGCAACCTCGCCAAAGGAGTCACCGGGTTTGAGGATTCTGAGCGTCAACTGTTTTCCCTGATCGTCTTCGACGTAAACACGCATTTGCCCTTCGATCAGCAGGAACATTGAACCAGTATCATCACCTTCCCGGATGATCACGATATTCTTCCTGTAGGTCCGCCGGATAGCGATCGCCGCAAGCGAATTTAGACCTCTTTCATCGAGGGTGTCGTACGGCTTTACTGTTCCCAGGAAATTCAGCATAGCCCTATTTGAATTGCTACCGCCGGGCCTAAACTACATCATTCCCGGCGAACAAACCAATCAGGATCTGCCGATTCTGCCGAAACAGAAATCCCTCCGTCCGTGGGCGCCGGCATATCAAAGCACTGCAATTCGGCAAGACCAAGATTAGTCGCAACCATTCTTACGGGGTAACACCGGGAACATGAATTAATTGTTCACCGTATCAAGCGGATTGGTAATCCCCTCGTGAGTGGTTCGATTCCGCCCCTGGGCACCATATTCTGCCGACATCGTCGATGCTTCTGACGCCGTTCGGGCGACTCGAAGCCTTGCTTCGAATCAGGCCGGCCTTGCCGCGAACAAGTGCCGGCGGATCCAGCCGCGCTCGGCGCCGTTCATGTTCTCCCTGTGCCTCGCCATCCGCCGTGCCGCTTCGTCAGCGCCGAGCACCTGTACCAGTTCCCCCTCGTGAAGCTGGTCCAGTTCGCCTGAAATCCGCAGGGTTTGCATGAATTCCGCAGTCAGGTCGATTTGCTCGGTAACCTCCCAGCCGGTCGCGTCAAGCAGTTCCGGATAGTCGGCTTCGGCGACGACGAACGTCGGCCCGCAATCGATCGCACGTCGGTGGTCGGCCGGCGAAAGGCCCGGCGAGATCAGGATTACCGAAAATAGCATGCGCCCGCCGGGCCTGATCACGCGGCGGCAAGCCGCGAGCGCTTCGCGTTTATCCGGCAGGCAGCAGAGCACGTCGGCGTGCGAGATCGCGTCGAAGCTCGCGTCTCTAAAGGGCAGCGCCGCGGCGCTCGCGACCGCGAGCTTGCAGCGGGCTCCGAGTTCGTCGGCTTCGGCACGCCGGCGCGCGACCTGCAGGCCCTCGAGCGGCAAGTCGGTCAGTGTGACGGCACAGCCGGATTCGCTCGCCAGGTAGAGGCCCGGCCAGCCCGAACCGGCGCCGACTTCGAGCAGGTGTTCGCCCGCTTGCAACGCCAGCCGGGTGTGAAGCGCCTGCGCTTGCTCGAGGGTCGTGTAGCTGGTCGCGCCGTAATCGCTGCCGCAAATCGCGCATTCGAGCCGTTGCAGCAGCGGCGACCGGATGATCGCGTATTTTTTCGAGAAGCGCTCGAACAGCGCCTGCTGGTCGATATCGCGCGGCATGGCCTGTCGGGTCGCGGCGATTCGGATCGACGAGTATAAGCCGGCGCGCCGGGCGTGGCTACCGCTGGGCGAAGTCTTCGCTCAATTCGCGCCGGGCGCGAGGCTGTGCTCGGTCGCGGTGCGGACGTGTTCGAGCAGCTTGCCGAGGTTTTCGATCAGTTGCGGGTCGGCGCCGAGGCTCGTCAGAAGCCGGCTAAGGGTCGCCTCGTCGGGCAGCTGTTCACCGCTCGCGAGTCCGTCCGGCAGGCCGAGACTGCCGCCGAGTTGCGCCAGCAAGGCCTGCAGCCTGTTGGCATCGGCGATCGGATCGCCGGTCATCGCGAAGCCCACGATGGTATCGCGGGCCGGGCTTGCCGCGGGCTCGTCGGGGGCGGGCGGTTCCGCGCTCGCGGCAGTGGCGAAATCGGCGTTGGTGTAAACCCGCGAATCGTATTCGCGATTCGCCCGGTTTCGCGCCGCGAGCTTCAACAGCGGCGCTTCGGCCTTCTCGTAGCCGAGGTCCGCCGCGCGTTGAT
>JBFGQE010000351.1:0-2767 GCA_041564355.1 Gammaproteobacteria bacterium
ACCCCCGCGCACGCGCTGGTTGCCGGCGTCGATCTCGTGATTGTTCGTTACGACGACTCCTTGTCGGTGCTTTACGGTCGCTGTGCACACCGCGGCGCGCTGATGGCGGACGGACATATCGACGGCGACAACCTGATTTGCGGCGTGCATGGCTGGGATTTCCGCTACGACACCGGCGTCAGCGAGTACAACAACAGCGAGACCCTGGCCAAGTTCAGCGCCTGGGTCGAGGACAACCAGGTCATGGTCGACGAAGAAGAAATTGCCGCCTGGGCCGAAACGCATCCGCAGCCCTACCAGCGTGACCAGTACCAGGGCGCTTACCAGGATCCAACCGGGACTCCCGACGAGCCCCACGTCGGATACATTCGCTCGCTCGCCAGTGACGGCCTGAGCAAGACCGGACATCACGGGCCATCCGCGGCCATGGGCGTATCGCGAGAAAACCTGCCCAAATGGGACGACCTGCAGTTCGTCGTCGCCCAGTTGCACAAGCTGCCGCGGCTGGATGACGAAGCGGTGCAAACCGAACTCGTCATCGGCCCGAATGCGAAGAAACCGCTGTACCTCGATATCCCGCTGTTTGTTACCGACATGAGCTTCGGAGCCCTGTCGCAGGAAGCGAAGACGGCTCTGGCAAAGGGTGCCGAGTTGGCCGGTACTGGCATCTGTTCCGGCGAAGGCGGCATGTTGCCCGAGGAGCAGGCTGCCAATTCGCGCTATTTTTACGAGCTGGCATCGGCCCGCTTCGGCTTTTCCTGGGACAAGGTGTTAAGTTCGCAGGCGTTTCACTTCAAAGGTGGCCAGGGCGCCAAGACCGGTACAGGCGGTCATCTGCCCGGCAACAAGGTTAACGGCAAGATCGCCGAGGTACGCGGCCTCGAGGAAGGGGAAGCCGCAATATCGCCGGCGCGCTTTCCGGACTGGACGAGCCTGGAACCCTATCGCGATTTTGCCGCCGAGGTGCGCGAAAAAACCGGCGGCATTCCGGTCGGCTTCAAGTTATCCGCGCAGCATATCGAAAAGGATATCGACGCGGCTCTCGAGATCGGCGTCGACTATATCATCCTCGACGGCCGCGGCGGAGGTACCGGCGCCGCGCCGCTGATATTCCGCGATCATATCTCGGTGCCGACCATCCCCGCGCTGGCGCGCGCGCGCCGTCATCTCGACCGCAGCGAGGCGGACCAGGTCACGTTGATCGCAACCGGGGGCTTGCGCCACCCGGCCGATTTCGCCAAGGCGATGGCGCTCGGCGCGGACGGCGTTGCGCTGGCCAACGCGGCGATCCAGGCCATCGGCTGTGTCGGCATGCGCGCCTGCCATACGAACAACTGCCCGGTGGGAATTGCCACGCAGAAGCCGCACCTGCGCGCGCGCTTGCCCGTGGATATCGCGGCGGAGCGCCTGGCGCGGTTTTTCGCCGCTGCGATCGAATTGATGCAAGTGCTGGCACGTGCCGCGGGGCACGATCGGCTGGGTGATTTCAACATCGACGATTTGACGACATTCGATAGCGAAATGGCGCGCCTGGCCGGGGTCGCCTACGGCGGCGTAAACTCCCCCGGAGGTCACTAAAAAATCATGAAAAAGCTGAAAAACGAAAAGGAATTACTGAAAAGGGCGATTGCCGAGGGGATGAAGTACGGCGAGCAGCGCGGCGTGGTCGAGTTCGAGCCGACCGATTCGGCGCAGGAAAAGATCGAGTATATCTACCGTCTGCTGGTACACGATGGCGTGATCCAGCCGTTGCCGCAACTCGAAATCTCGCAGAAATCCATGGCGCACAAGCTCGCAATCTGGGCGTCGAAAATGAAATAAGCCGATCCCGCGAAAAGTCGTCCGAGGATTCAATGTCGAGTATCATTAGCCCGCAAGGCGGGGTTAGCTCAGTTGGTAGAGCGTCAGCTTCCCAAGCTGAATGTCGCGAGTTCGAATCTCGTACCCCGCTCCAATTTTCCCTGGTTGCAATACGCAGGCACTACGCCATTGCAGTTCACGATACCGTCAAGCTAATAGCTCCGCAAGAACGACTCTAATTGCGCAAGCTTGACGCCCGGCCTCGCGGATTCCGCGACCACGGACTGGTCGAACCCGAAGAGACAGCGTAATTCGAGCGAACGCCCTACCTCGCCAACATGCGCCGCAGCAGTATCGGCGAGACAGTACAGGTTACCAGTGAAACCAGTACCATCGCGCTGAAAATTTCATCGGGAACGACTTGTTCGTCGATTGCCCGACAGGCATACATGACAACCAGCGCGATTTCGGCTCTCGGTACCATACTGACACCGAGTATCAGCGCATCCTGCCGGCTCATTATCAGCATCGCGGGGACGAGGGTACCGACAACTTTGACGAGCGTCGCCGCGACGAACAAGACGAGGCCCGTGTCTAATGCCCCGATTAATGCCGCGAGGTCGGTCTGCATGCCAATGTGAATAAAGAAAAACGGGGTAAAAAGTTCGTAAAAGTTCAAGAAGCGACCATCGGTGCGCACGGCCTCGGGATCGCGGCTGAACGCGAGGCCCGCAAAAAGCGCACCGATCGCCAGCGAAAATCCCAGATACTCGGCAATCGCGGCAATGGACAGGCCAACGCCAAGAATTGAAATGGTGAGGGAGATCGCGGAGTGGGTGAGCCGTCGGTTGAAGCGGGTAAAGTGAGCCTCGACAAAGTGGGCAAACAAATAGCAGCCCAGGATAAACAAGGCCAGTCGGATCACGATCTCCAGCGACGTCGAAGCAGCACGAAGCCAAACGCCCTC
>JBFGQE010000352.1:0-2741 GCA_041564355.1 Gammaproteobacteria bacterium
GAAGAACGCAAAGGTTTTTCGTCAAGTGCCAGGTTTTCGGATTGCCGCGATGCCGGTGCCTGAATTTAAAGACGTAATCGGCTGCAATCTTTTTGCCTTTAAAGGTGCCTCGATGACTCGACGAGTTTCGGGTATTGCGGTTGGGCCACGGATTGAAACGCGGTTTCGAGTCCGGCGGCAAGATTACGCAAGACGTCGGCCGACAGATAGTCGTGCAGGTCGACGATGCTGTCTCGACTGATCGCACTATCGAGACGCATCAGCTCGGCGACGTGCCGGCTCGCCGATTCCGGGTTACCGAGCAATCCGTAGCATGCCGCGAGAAACGAAAGCGTGTCCTTGTTGGCCTGGTTCATGCGGTTGAATGCCTCGATCGCCTGTTCGAAATGGCCGGCGCAAAATTGTGCTATTCCGAGGTGCCAGGCATACCAGTCCGGCGGATGCCGGTTGAACGCGATACCCTCCTCGATCAAGCGGAGGCCCTCGGCGTGGCGACCACAGGCGGCCAGTTCAGTACCCTTGGTTACGAGGATGTCCGGGTTGTTGGGATTGATTTCGATCGCCTTGTCGAACTGGGCAAATCCGGCCTCGTAATCACCGCGATAAACCAGGGCGTCCGCGAGCGCCCAGTGTCCCATTTCCGAGTCCGGGTCGATTTCGATCGCCCGATGCGCTTTCTCGAATGCTTCCGAGAGCGAGCGCTCCGGGTCATCCGTATAGCCCAGAACCAGGTCGCAAATATGGACCCAGGCGTCCCAGCCGAGCGCTTCGGCGCAATCAGGATCGAGTTCGACCGCGCGCGCGAAACACCGGTGCGCCTCGGCGAGGCCATCGGCGGTGTATTTTTCCTTGTGGGACTGGCCCTTCAGGATGAAATCGTAGGCGTTGAAATCCTCGGTGATCTTGCGAAAGGCCTTGGCCCGTTCGGCCGCGCGTAGCGAACCACGACTGCTCCACAGGGACCCGGCAACGGCCCGTGCGACCTCGTCCTGGATATCCATGACCGTGCCGCCCTCGCGGTCGAAAGTCTCCGACCAGGCGATCTCGTTCGAGCGGCCGTCGAGCAGTTCGACGAAAATGCGAACGTGCTCGCCTTCGCGCTGCACCGTGCCGCGTAGCAGGTAACCGACACCGAGTTCGGCCGCGAGTTGTAGCGACGGTTTATCCCGCGTATCGAATTCGATCGCCGAATGCACCCGCAGCGAACGAAAGCGCGACAGGCGCGCGCAGATGTTCGCCGCGAGACCGTCAGAAAAATATTCTTGCTCCGGATCGGCCGACAGGTTGGCGAAGCGCAGTACCGCCACGGATGGCTTGTCGTTCGTCGCGGACGGATCGGGCAGCAGGCCCGATTTGTAAAAGCCGTCGAGCAGGTGCTCGAAATCCTCAGGATTTCTGAAAGTCCAACCGCGTATCCAGTCGCCGTGGCGAATGTAATCACGGTTCTGCGAAAGCGCCTTTTCGGCCGCGTCCTGCGCCTCTCGGATTCGACCCAGTTGCGCAAGGCAAGCGGCCTGCATCGCGAGGGCATCGATGAAGCTTTCCCTGATGCGTGAAAAAACTTGTAGCGCCCCAGCATAGTCACGTTGAAGGTACCTGGCTACTACGATGGTCACCAAGCATCCGTCCGGGGCGAGGGGATTCAACCGTATCGCGTTTGTCTCGCACTGTTCCGCTTCGGCAGCCCGGCCGCAGACCGCCAGGAGCCAACCCTTGACGCAGTAGGCCCCGTAAATATTAGGATTGCAGGCGATGGCCCTGTCCAGCTGAGATTCGGCCAGCTCGAATTTACGCTGCAACTGGAATACCCAACCCAGCGCGACGTGCGCGTCGCTGTCGAATTCGTCGAACCTGACCGCCTTTTCGGCATGATCGAAAGCACGTGCCACGGCGGCATCGCGATCCATTCCCCACGGGACTTCGGACTCGATGCAGTAAGTGAAAGCGAGATATGCGTGCGCCGGTGCATACTCCGGGTCGAGCGACAAAGCCCTCTCGAAATGTAAACGGGATCTGGCGGTCAACTCCGGGTCCCAGCTGTCCATATGCTTCTTCCCCCGCATCGTGCAGTCGTAAGCAGTCATGTTCTCCGGGCGCTTGCGCAGCGCGCGCCGGTGCGCGCGATGTTCGATGTGCCGTACCAGGACGGAGGCGATACCCGACGCGACCCGATCCTCGATCTCGAACAGGTCGGCGAGGTCATTGTCAAAATGATCGGCCCAGATTGTTTCGAAGTTCTCGGTATTAAGCAGTCTTATCGATACGCGCACCCGGCCATCGAACTGTTTGAAAGTGCCGGAAGCCAGATAGTCGACGCCTAGAACGGCAGCCAGTTTGGCGAGATCCTTGTCGCCGCCATCGATAAGCATCGTCGATTCGCGATTGATGACGAGCAGATCCCGGTAATGGGAGAGATTGGCGGTAATCTCGTGCGAGAGCCCGTCGGCGAGGTATTCCCGGTCCGGATCACCGCCGACATACTCGAGTGGCAGCACAGCAATCGATGGTCTGCTGGACGCACCCTCGGAACGAGGAGCAGGGGTGACAGGCTCGCGGGCGACGGGGGAATCGATCTCGACGTCGGCGATGAACTGGTAGCCGCGCCGCGGAATGGTCTTGATCATTATCTGCCGGCGGCCGTCGTCGCCGATCGCCTTGCGCGCGATCTTGAGCCGGCCGTTGAGCGCGTTGTCGGTGACGATGCGCCCGTTCCACAGCTGCTCGAGCAATTCGTCGCGGCC
>JBFGQE010000353.1:0-2740 GCA_041564355.1 Gammaproteobacteria bacterium
ATGGTCTTGCTGTCGTCGATGACCATGACCTTGACGTTGAGGCTGGCCGAGGCTTCAGCGGCATCCGCGGTCTGAGTTTCGGTGTTCACGTGACCCCCAAACGAGTGAGAAAGGGCTTCCCCCAGTTTATTTGCATCAAAGTATATTAACTATTTCAAGTAAAACCAGAGATTTAATAAAACTACATAATGTAGTTTCTACGATTTTACGCGAAGTCGAACGGACCCGAATTTGCGCGCTACAACACTAAAAAGTAGTTCATAAAAGCCGGTTTAACAAGCCGGATCGCGGTCTGTCGCTAACTGCCGAAAGCGTTGATTTAACTGTGCTTCCGCGACCCGAATTGAGTAAAATCTGGGCAACTTCGCAACCACCGCGTCAAATACCCGATCACCGCATGTCAAAATCGCGCAAACTCGGCGTCGTCATGGACCCGATCGAATCGATCAAGCCGTGGAAGGATTCGACCTTCGCGATGCTGCTCGAGGCCCGCCGGCGCGACTGGCGCGTGTTTTATCTCACCCTCGATGACATCTACCTCGAGGACGGCGTCGCGTTCGGTCAGTACCGCACGCTGACGTTGCGCGACGACAATGACGACTGGTTCGATATCGATGATTCCGGCACCTGTCGGCTCGACGAACTCGACGTCATCCTGATGCGCAAGGATCCGCCGTTCAATCTCGAGTACATCTATTGCACCTACATGCTCGAGCAGGCCGAGGAGGCCGGCGTGCTGGTGGTCAACAAGCCGGCGAGCCTGCGAGACTGCAACGAGAAACTGTTCACCCGTGTCTTTCCCCAGTGTTGCGTCGAGACCACGGTCAGTCGCAAGGCGTCGATTCTCAAAGCCTTTCTGACGAAGCACCGCGACGTCATCATCAAGCCGCTCGACGGCATGGGTGGGCAGTCGATCTTTCGCCTGCAACAGGGTGACCGCAACACCAACGCGATCATCGAGACGGTATCGCAGCACGGCCGCTCGCAGACCATGGTGCAGCGCTACATTCCCGAAATCAGCGAGGGTGACAAGCGCATCCTGCTGATTGACGGCGAGGCCGTGCCCTACGCGCTCGCGCGGTTGCCCGCCGAAGGCGAGAACCGCGGCAATATCGCCGCCGGCGCGAGCACCCGCGGGCAACCGCTGTCGAAGCGCGATCACTGGCTGTGCGAACAGGTCGGGCCCGAGTTGCGCGCGCGCGGCCTGCTGTTCGTCGGCCTCGACGTCATCGGCGACTATATCACCGAGATCAATGTCACCAGTCCGACCTGCATTCGCGAGCTCGACCGCGAATTCGAGCTCAATATCAGCGCCGACCTGTTTACCTGCATCGAGCAACGACTCGAGCTCGCCCCGGCCTGAACCTGCCGCCGATGGTATTCGCGACCATTTGCGAGCCGCGCACCAGGCGGGCGCGCAGCGGTTGCGCGAAGTCGGCACGGTCGTCCGATTCTCGCGGTACGGCAGATGAATTCATCGCCGCGGCGCCGCCGGTCGAAGGATCCGGCAAAACCGGCGATTTACCACTATCCTTGGGGGTAGAGGACTCGCTTCGTCATCGGCGACTCGCGCCCAATCACGATGCAGCGACGATGGCCGAGAAAGTTCAGATTTTTCCACCATGGCTGACTAAAATTATTAGATAATTCAAAAGGTTTTTCTGGTTATCTAGAATCGTTCTTGGCACAATCGCGCTGACATGGCTCCGACCCCCGCCCCCAGACCCCGCATCACCGCGAGCGACCGGCTCGGCTTCACGCTGTTCCTCGCGCTGATGCTGCACGCGATCGTCGTCCTCGGCGTAGGTTTTCGCCCGTCCGACGATGCCGCCGCCGAAGCCCTGCCGAGCCTCGAGATAATCCTCGCCAACGCGCAAAGCCACGAGCAGGTCGACAATCCCGATTTCCTCGCCCAGCTCGACCAGGCCGGTGGTGGCCAGGCCGACACCAAGGCCCGCCCCGGCGCACCGGTCTCCTCGCCGACGCCGGTCGATCAGCTCGGCCTGTCGGACCAGGACCGCGCCGAGCTGCGAAAACAGCAGCTCAAGTTAAGCCAGCTCTACTTCCTGACGCAGAGCGAGGCCGACGAACGCATCGCGCAGCGCGAGCAACGCCGCAGCGACGATTCGGCGCCTCGCGAGGCCAACGAATTCGAGCAACGCGAAAGCAAGATCGCGCGGCTGCAAGCCGAGATCCGGCAAATGACGATCGACTACGCCAGGCGGCCGAAGACGATCACGTTGACCGCGAGCACGCGCAAGGCGGTTGAAGCGAGCTACCTCGCGTCGTGGGTGCAAAAGGTCGAACACACCGGCAATTTGAACTATCCGTCCGAAGCGCGGATCAAAAACATTGACGGCCGCCTGCGCATGAGTGTATGGCTGAATGCGGCCGGAGAGGTATTGGAAATGGAAATAACCAGTTCATCCGGGCAAAGCGTGCTCGATGAAGCCGCCAAGCGTATCCTGCGGCTGGCACAACCCTTCGCGCCATTCCCGGAAGAGCTCAGGGAACGGGCCGATCAAATCGTCATCATCCGCACCTGGGATTTCAAAAGCAATCGCTTTGAAACAAAAAGCGGAGTAAGCTAGCGCCTAAGCCATGAGCGAAATTACGGCCAGCCTCGTCGACAAGTGCCTGATTGCCACGCCGGCGATCAAGGATCCGATCTTTGCGTCCAGCCTGGTCTACATGTGCGAGCACAGCGAACAGGGCAGTATGGGCCTGGTGGTCAACCGCG
>JBFGQE010000354.1:0-2727 GCA_041564355.1 Gammaproteobacteria bacterium
GGCAATTCGTCACAATTTTCGTCCTCGTCTAGCGGCAGCAATACCTCGACCTTGTCCAGGCCGAGGGCCGCGAGCTGATGCGGAATCCCGTGGCCAAACTCCAGGTGACCCCGGCCCACGATTCCGACCACGGTCGAGGCCGGATCACGCCGATAGGCCGCCAGCAGCGCTTCGGCCATGGCCCGGTCCCAGGTGAGTTGCGCCTCGACAAAATGCTTGAACTCCGGACTGGCCATGACTTGATCGAGATCGAGTTCGTCCGCTTCCGCTTCCCGGCCTTCCTGTTCGGCGCGCAGACCGGCCTTGAACGCATACAGCTCGGCTAGCGAGGCGCGGTATTCCTCGCTCGCCGGGGCGGGCGTCGAAACGCCCTCCCGCTCGGTCTCGGGAACGGCTTCCCATCCGGACTGGCCGACTTTTGCCACCAGTTCACGATCGACATTGAGCGCCACCGTGGGCAGCCGGTTCAGCCGCGCGAAATGCAGCAACGGTAAATAGAAATCTGCCGGGTAACCCCAGACTCGATCCCATTCCACCTGCTCGAGCATCTGCGCCTGGTCGAGCCGCCCCGAACTCCACGCGTCGAGCACCGGTTGCGCCTGACGCGGTAGCATTTCGAAACCGACTTGCAGATCGGGTTTGTGCGCGTGCAGCCCCGCCAGCACGTATGCCTGCCAACGGTGATGAGCGTGCGTCGTGTGCGCCTCGCCGAGCAACACGATCGAGGCCTGCGAGAGGCGTTCGAATACGCCACGGGTCGGCAAGCGCTTGCCGCTCGCCGGATCGAGCCACTGCGCCACGTGCGTACCGCATGCCTTTACCCCGCCACCAGCGGCGAGGGCCGGGGTTACGAAAAATAAACAACAAAGTAAAACCAGAATCCGTTGCATCCAATAAGTCCAGAAAGTAAGGCGGGGACGTGGATTATACGCGTTACGCCGTCGCCCGGATTGCCCGACCGGCCGCAAGCCGTCAGGGATTGACGAGGGCGAGATTGATTCGTTTGTTTTGCCGCCCCTTGTTCTTCAGGCTCTTGACCACGAGCTCGCCGATTTCGGCGGTATTGCGCACGTGAGTACCGCCACAGGGCTGATAGTCGGTGTTCTCGATGGTAATCGTGCGCACGCTGCCCTGCCCGCGGGGCGGTTGTACCGACATGGTCCTCACCAGGTCCGGATTTCGCTCGAGCTCGTCGTCGGTGATCGAGCCGATCATAACCGGCAGGGCGCGCTCGACCAGGGCGTTCAAATCCGCGGTCAGTTGCTCCTTGTCGATCACCTGTCCCTGTAAATCGAAATCGAGCCGACTCTCGGTCTCGCCGACCGCCCCTCCCGTGGCCTGTGCAGTGATCAACGAACATACCAGGTGCATGCTGGTGTGCATGCGCATCAGTCGATGACGTCGTTCCCAGTCGATTTCCATCCTAACGGCATCGCCGATCTCGATCTCGCCGCAATCACCGTCCTGCAGATAATGAATTATCGTTTCACGATCCTCGGCGTAGCGCGTATCGACGACCCGGTAATCGCGGCCGTTGATCGTAAGTCGGCCGGTATCACCCGGCTGCCCACCGCCGAGCGGGTAGAATATCGTCGCCGCGAGCACGACGCCCTGATCGCGCAGCTCGACGACTTCGCTGTCGAGTGTCTTCTGGTAGCTGTCTTGGTAAAATACTTTCTCGGTCATCGTATGCCCCCGCCCCTGATGCGGTGATTCTTACCCAGCCGGAAGCTCGAAGCAAGCCATCAGCCCGTGAATTCAGAACCGCCATCCCAGCGCAAGATCATTCATATCGATGCAGACTGTTTTTACGCCGCGGTCGAGGTGCGCGACAATCCGGCGCTGAAAGGCAAACCGATTGCGGTCGGTGGCAGCGCGACGCGTCGCGGCGTAATCGCGACCGCGAGCTACGAGGCACGCAAGTTCGGCGTGCGCTCGGCGATGGCCAGCGCGACCGCGATCAAGCGCTGCCCGCAATTGATCCTGATCCCGGGCCGTATGTCCGTGTACCGCGAGGCATCACGCCAGATGCACGACATCTTCAGCGACTACACCGACCAGATCGAACCGCTGTCTCTCGACGAAGCCTTTCTCGACGTGTCCGCCTGCCCGCGCCGACACGGCAGCGCGACGCTGATTGCAGGGGAAATCCGCCAGCGTATCGAGCGCGATATCGGCATCACGGTTTCCGCCGGGATTGCGCCGAACAAGTTTATCGCCAAGGTCGCGAGCGACTGGAACAAGCCCAATGGCCAGCATGTCGTGACCCCGGACCAGGTCGAGGGTTTCCTCGAGAACCTGCCGGTCGATCGAATCTGGGGTGTCGGCAAGGTCACCGCGCAAAGACTCGAACAGCAAGGGATCCGGACCTGCGGCGACGTGCGCCGCTACGACATATTCAGGTTCGTGCAGCAGTTCGGGCAGTTCGGTGAGCATATCCACAAGCTGGCGCACGGCATGGACGATCGTCCCGTCGTCTCGGAGTGGCGGCGAAAGTCGATTAGCGTGGAGAATACCTACGACGCCGATTTACCCGATCTCGATGCCTGCCGCGAAAAAATTCCCGCATTGATCGAATCGCTGGAGCGACGTCTCGAGCGGCTCGATAACGATTATCGTCTGCATAACTGCTTTCTCAAGATGAAGTTCTGCGACTTCAGCCAGACCACGGTCGAACGTCAGCAAACCTCGCCGAGCTACGCCGATTTCGCAATGCTGTGCGATGAA
>JBFGQE010000355.1:0-2708 GCA_041564355.1 Gammaproteobacteria bacterium
CCACCTCTGCTGCGGCCGGCCGGCGGAATCGGTCGACTGCGCGACCCGCTCGGCGGGCATGTACGATGGCTGGGATACGACCTACCGGATCCTGGCCTCGGCGCTCGCGCAACTCGGTCGAATGGACGAGGCCCGCGCCGCGGTCGCCCGACTGCTCGAACTCGCACCGAACCTGACGGTTTCGGGCCTGCGCGAGCGCTGGCCGTTGCGCAATAAAGACAAGCTGGAAATGATCCTCGACGGACTGCGCCGCGCCGGTTTGCCGGAGTGATCCGAGTCGGCGGTTCGGCGGCGGTTTACCCTTTGGATCGGATGCTGACTGCGGGCCGCCGGGTCGAAAAAATGGCCCCCCAAACCAGTTGCATTGGGGTAGCCGGGTCGCCTTTCTGGTATCGTAGACGGTCCAGATGATAGCGGGGATACAACGATGAGCGAGCTGACCCTGGTGGGACTCGGCGCGATGGGGTCTGCCATCGCACGGGCCCTGTTGGCCAAAGACGTTAGCCTGACCGTCTGGAACCGTTCCGCAAGCAAAACCGAAGAACTGGTGGCGCTCGGTGCGACGATTGCGCAGAGCCTGCACCGGGCGATCGAAGCAAGCCCTCGCACCATGATCTGTATTCACGGCTACGCGAATACGCGCAAACTGCTGGACGATCCAGAGATCATCCCGTTGCTTTCAGGCCGCACCATCATTCAAATGAGCACCGGCACCCCGGCCGAGGCCCGCGACGCGGAGGACTGGGTGCAGCAGCACGGGGGCAACTACATCGATTGCTCGATCATGGTCTATCCGCCGTCGATCGGCGAAGCCGAAGGGCAGCTGCTGGTGGCGGGACCGCGCGAACTCTACGACGATGCCATCAGCTATATCGGTTACCTCGGCGGAGACGTGCGCTACCTCGGTCCGACCATCGGCGCGGCGGCCGCGCTCGACATGGCGGTCGTCTCGCGCCTGGTGGCGAACACGGTTGCGATCGTCTACGGGATTCATATCTGCGAGGCAGAAGGCGTTTCGCTGTCGAATTACGCCGGCATGTTCGCAGAGGGGGATCGGGCCCGTCATCTTGCCAGGGTCGTCGCCAGCGGCAACTACACCGACGATATCGCGGCCACGGTCGGCACCTCGATCGAAGCGGCAACCGCCATCCGCGACATGGCCGCCGAACTCGGCATCAACACCGAATTGCCCGATTTCATCCTCAGTCTATACCAGCGCGCGGCCGCGGCCGGGTACCGGGAAAAAGACAACGCGAGCCTGATCGAGGTATTCAGGGGGAAGGTTTGACTAGTCTTTAATCGGATATCCCTTCGGTAATAATACGAAAAGCCTGCCCTGCTGTTTCATCAGTCCCGCCATTTGCTCGGCCTCGTCGCCCTGGCCCCAGAAAACGTCGGCGCGCACGTGGCCCTTGATCGCGCCGCCGGTATCCTGCGCCAGCATCAGCTGGTTGAGCGGCGATTCGTCCTCGTCCGGCAGCGTGGTCTCTAACCAGACCGGTGCGCCCAGCGGAATCACGTTGCGATCGACCGCAATGCTGCGCGCGGGTGTCAGGGTTACGTTGAGGGAACCGACCGGGCCTTGGGTCGGGTCGTCTCTCAATTCGAAAAATATGTAACTCGGATTCTGCGCCAGGATCTCGTCGATTCGATCCGGGTTCGACCGCAACCATTCCCTGATCGTGAACAGCGTGACCTCTTCTCGCTCCAGCTCCCCCATCCGGATCAAAACCCGGCCGATCGATTGATAGGGGTGGCCGTTCTGATTGGCGTAGCCCACCGCCGCGGTGGATCCGTCGGTGAGCTGAACCCGGCCGGAACCCTGGACGTGCAGAAAAAAAACATCGACAGGACTGTTAACCCAGAGTATCTCCCTGCCCCGCAGTAACGCCGGGTCGCCTTCCAGCTGCGCGCGAGCGTGGTAAGGAATGACGCGGTTGCCATCCAGCTTGCCGCGCAAACGCAGGTGCTTCAATTGCGGATAAACGTCGCCGAGATCGACAACCAGTAAATCCTCGGGAACGCCGTAAAGGGGGTAGCGGTACTCCTCGGAGGGTTCCCAGCTGCCTTTCAACAGGGGCTCGTAGTAACCGGTGATCAAGCCCTCGGTTTCGCCGTCCTCCGCGTAGACCGGCCGCACTTCGAAATGGGTCTCGAAGAAATCCCGAACCTCGGCATCGCTCAGCTCTGCGTTCGCCTCGGCGAGCTCGCAGACGCCTCGCCAGGCTTCGTGCCGGAGCTTGTGGCAACTCTTCAGGAACCCTGCCCAGGCATCGCTTTGACTGTCGGCGGACCAGTCCTCGAGGCTCGACCAGGCAACCGGCTCGCCGACGCCGGGCGGCCGCGTTGCGCAGGCGCCCAGAATCAAAGCGCAGAAAAGGAAAACCAGCGAAGATTTACGCACGCTCGAATTGTACCTTAATCGAGACTTTACCCGGGCCGCGCAACCGCGCAAGTCACGAAGCGCCGAGTATCTCACCAGGTTAACTGTCACCATCATGCCGAGGCCCTGCCCGCTGTAATCGCTCTTTATGAACATATAAATCAGCATTTTAGCAAGACTTCTTTATAACCTGAATTAACTGCTACAATTATTTCCATACCGCGCTCAAGCATGCCGACGCCGATTGCCGCAGGTTTGAGCTTGGCCCGTTCAGCGGTAATTCATCCCCCACCGGCAGGATGGGGCTTCGATTCAGGTTACGCAG
>JBFGQE010000356.1:0-2702 GCA_041564355.1 Gammaproteobacteria bacterium
CGCTCGCGCGCCTGCGCGTGCCGGTACTGGACCTTTACGGCGGCAAGGATCTCGATGCGGTATTGAGCACGGTGCAGGATCGCGCCAGTTCAGGGAAAAAGAACCCATCCGGAATTTATCGGCAAGTCCGCGTGGAAGAGGCCAATCATTTTTTTCAGGGGCATGAGGGCGAGCTCAAGAAAACCGTGCTGGACTGGCTGCAGTCCCGCTAACCGCTGGAACGGGTGAACGACGCATGGTGCGAGTCAAAAAACGCTGGAACCAGGCCTCTGCGCCGCGCTCGATTGCGCAAATGGCCAACGCGATCGCGTCCACCATCTGGAAGCTGGCGGCCAACGTCGTGCTCAATCTCGAAAACGAAAATTTCGAAACCGCGACCCAGGGACAGCGTATCGACGTGATGGAGGAGGTCGTCTGTTACCTCGTGCACATCTGCGATCGCTGGGCCTACGCCAGTGCAGACCAGCAACAGCGCGCGGAGTTTATCTCGTCGCTGGTCAGGGATCTGGCGCGCATGCTCGAGGACAGCCGCGTCGATGTTCAGGGAGCCGGCGATTACCAGGGCGCGTTCCTCGACAAGGTCAACCAGCGCTCCGGTGATTACGCGGGTTTTCGCTTTGACGAGGAAGAGGGGGCTAGTTTCGCGATGCGCTGCCGTCTCGGTGACCTGGTGCAGGCCGGCATGGGGCAGCGCGACCAGCGCTGGATACCGGACTATATCGTCGGCAGGGAAGCGCCTGAAATCGAAGCTTCACTGCAACGCTCACTGTCCGGGCTGGTATCGTTCGGCACCTAGCCCGCGGTCAGTGTCAGTGATGGCCGGCGACGATCAGTCCTGCCTGGTCCAGTTGGCGAAATTATCGCAGGACTTTTCGCTGCCGTCCGCATAGCCGGCCTCGTAAGCCTCGGTCAGCCGCTGCTCTTCGCGCATCGGGTGGCCGAGGTAGCCGCCCTGCCAGCCCAGGATATATTCGTCCTGTACGTTCATTTCTTCCATCTGCGTGACCGCGTCACGGTAAGCCTGGTCCATATCAATCTCCGGCAAAAACTCTGTTTAAATTCATCTCGGAAGTTCGCTAGTCACGGGTAGTGGGTTTACGCGTCTTCGCGCATCATCCGGTAATACTGGTATTTCATTGTCGCGGCGCTGCCGGCAATGATCGAAACAATGCTCAGGATCGAGCCTAGTGCGAGGGTCGACACCCCGGATATTCCCTGGCCGATGGTGCATCCCATCGCCAGCACGCCGCCAATACCCATCAGCAGCCCGCCGGCAACGTGCATCAGGAAGTCGTTCCACGAGGCAAACCATTCGATTCTGACCTTGCGAAAAATAACCGTGTAGAGGAACGATCCGATTACGACGCCGAGGATGGTGGCCACACCGAAAGTCAGAAAAACCGAAGCAAAGCCTTCCTTCAGGTACTGTGCCAGGTGTCCGGTCGGCCCAATGAAAGTCAGCGATTGTGCCCCGGTGAAAAAGGGACGTTGATCCATGAACTCGAGTTCCTCGAGCAGCGTGATACCGCCCGGACCCGCGGTGACATACCAGCCGATCACGACCAGCAGGCCGATCACGAGGCCGGCGCTGACGAGCTCCAGGTTGCGGCGAAAATCTGCGGATCGCAATATCCAGATCAACAGCGGTATGCCTGCGAGCAGCGCGATCACCAGTCCGTGGCTCGCGGTAAGCTCGACACTCGCCAGCCCGAAGAGTACCGCGGTAATATCCTGCCCCGGGATATCGCGCAGCGAAAAATCGATACTGACCGGCAGCATCCATTGCAGGAAGCCGAGGTAGCTCAGGTTGGTAAACAGCATCCACCAGGCGGCAATGGCCATGACCAGCAGCACGATCAGCGACTTCATATTGCCTTCGCCGATCCGCACCAGGGTTTTGTTGCCGCAACCGCTGGCGAGCGTCATGCCGACGCCGAACATCAGCCCGCCGAGCAGGTGGCGTGGCCAGATGAATACGGGACTGCGGTAAGGCGGATTCGACGTCTCGTTGCTCGCGGTCAGCGCCAGGTCGATCATGCCGAGGTATTCGAGGATGCCCACACCGATGATCGCGGTTGCGATCGCGAGCATCCACGAACGCATGCGGCTCAGGTCGCCGATATTAATCCAGTCGGAAACGGCACCCATGGTGCAGAAGTTGGCCTTGTTCGCAATGGCGCCGAAAACGAAGGCGAGGGCAAAAGCCCACAGCAAGTATTCAGTGTAGAGATCCAGCATGGATTGTCTCAGTCCCGATCCGGATTAAACACCAAAGCAATCGCCGCGGGAACATGCGGGTTATCGCATGTGTCCCACGGAACTTCCAGCACCATCAGTTTGCGTCCCGGTTATGCGGCAGACTAGAGCCTGCGATTGTAGCTCAGTACCAGTTCGTACTGGTCCATCTCCAGCTCGACCTCCTGCGATGGATCAAAGTTGCTGGTGCCGTCAACCGATACGCTGGGCGCATACATCGCGGCAAAATTCAGCGAACTGTCGGAATCCAGTTGCCGGGTAAATCCGAAGGTAAATGTTTCCTCGATAACGCCAGGCGCGAGGATGTTGAACACGACCTCCTCGTCAGGGATCGGCTGCTCGCTGACGCTTACGCCGACTCGCCAGGTCATTTTTCCTTCCTGCCACTGGTAGCCGACCTTGACGACCTGGATATCTTCCCAGCCGAACCCGGCGCCGTCGTCGCC
>JBFGQE010000357.1:0-2691 GCA_041564355.1 Gammaproteobacteria bacterium
GTGTTTGCGTTATTTTTCCCGAGCTTAACCCGACAAGCTGCTATTACGCTTTAAGCAACGCGCCTTTCTGCAGGAACAGCGGATAGGCGTCGTTGTCGGTTTCCTTCCAGTACGGAATACCGATGCTCTTCAGGAACGCGTTGAACGCGCGGTGATCCTTGCGATCGACCTGGAAACCCATCAGGATACGGCCGAAGTTGGAGCCGTGGTTCCGATAATGGAACAGGCTGATGTTCCAGCGATTACCGACTTTCATCAAAAAATTTAATAAGGCGCCGGGTTTTTCCGGGAACTGGAAACGGTACAGCAACTCGTTGGTGACACGGTTGCCCGGGTGTCCACCGATCATGTAACGCGTGTGCAACTTGGCCACCTCGTTACCGGTCATGTCGACGACCGGGTAGCCCTTCTTGCTCAGCTTGTCGATCAACTGGTTCTTTTCGTCGATTCCGTGAGTCAACTGGATGCCGGCGAACACGCGCGCAATGCTGTCGTCGGCGTAGCGATAGTTGAACTCGGTGATTGAGCGATGCCCGATTAACTGACAGAGCTTCCTGAAACTGCCGGGTCGTTCCGGGATCTCCACCGCGAGCAGCGCTTCGCGGTCTTCGCCGAGTTCGGCGCGTTCGGAGACGTGGCGCAGCCTATCGAAATTCATGTTGGCGCCGCAATTGATCGCGACCAGGGTCTGCTGTTCGAGACCGTGCTGCTCGACGTATTTTTTCAAGCCCGCCAGCGACAGCGCGCCGGACGGTTCGCAGATCGCGCGGGTATCCTCGTAGGTATCCTTGATCGCGGCGCAGATCTGATCGGTGTTGACCAGGATCACGTCGTCGACGAGTTTCTGGATCATCGGAAAGGTATGCTGGCCAATCTGCCTGACCGCGACGCCGTCGGCGAAGAAACCGACTTCCTTCAGTTTGACCCGGCGTCCGGCCTTGCGCGCCTCGTAGAGGCAGGCCGCGTCATCCGGTTCGACGCCGATAATACGGGTTTCCGGCTTGACCGCCTTGAGAAATCCGGCAATGCCCGCGATCAGGCCGCCGCCGCCGACCGCGACGAAAATCGTGTCGATCTTGCCGGGATGCTGGCGGATGATCTCGTGCGCGATGGTACCCTGCCCGGCCATCACGTCGTAATCGTCGAACGGGTGGATGAACGCGAGCCTTTCCTTTTTCGCGAGCTTCAGCGAGTAGTCCCTGGCAGCATCGAAATTCTCGCCGTAGAGCACGGCTTTGGCACCAAGGGATCGCACCGCGGCGATCTTGATATCGGGCGTGGTTGTCGGCATGACGATGGTCGCCTGCAGGTGCAGCTTTTTCGCCGCCAGCGCAACGCCCTGCGCGTGGTTGCCCGCCGAAGCGGTAATCACGCCCTTCAATTTGGGGTTGGCCTGAGTTTCCTGATAAATCTTGTTGAACGCCCCACGGCACTTGAACGAGAACACCGGTTGCAGGTCTTCGCGTTTCAGGTAAACCCTGTTATCCAGTCGTTTCGACATGCGCGGCATGAAATCCAGCGGCGTCTCACGGGCGACATCGTAGACCCGAGCGGTCAAAACCTTCTCTAAAAATTTTTCTTTTCGCATGGCCCGCATTGGCGTGAGAGGGATCGAATCGAATAAACCGCGTAATGACTTGCGCGGACTGCGGGTGATTATCATAATTGATCGCTTTCGAAGCAACCGGTAAATCCATGAATCCCGAAGATAAAAAGCGCATTGCCGCCGAGGCCGCGATCGAGTACGTCACGCCCGATTCCGTGATCGGCGTTGGCACCGGTTCCACGGTGAATCATTTTATCGACGCGCTGGCCGAACGGATGCCCGGCCAGGTGCGCGCCGCGGTGTCGAGTTCCGAGGCGTCCAGCGAACGCCTCCGCGGTCACGGCATCGACGTAATCGATTTGAACGAAGCGGGTCGACTCGACCTGTACGTCGACGGCGCCGACGAATCGAACCGACAACTGCAGCTGATCAAGGGGGGCGGCGGTGCGTTGACGCGCGAAAAAATCGTCGCCGCGGCGAGCGCCAGGTTCGTTTGCATCGCCGACGACAGCAAGCTGGTCGAAACGCTGGGCACCTTTCCACTGCCGGTCGAGGTCATCCCGATGGCGCGAGAGCTGGTCGCAAAAAGCCTGCGCGAACTTGGCGGCGACCCAATTCTGCGCGCCGGTTTTACCACCGATAACGGTAACCAGATACTCGACGTGCGCGACCTGCGGATCAGTGACCCGATCGCGCTCGAAACCGCGATCAACCAGCTCACCGGGGTGGTCTGCAACGGCCTGTTCGCGCATCGCCCCGCCGACGTGTTGATCCTCGGTGGCAGCGATGGCGCACAAACGCTGAGCGCGCAGGATTAAATCCAGGCTGCCGAAGCGTGACCGCTCTCGACTTTCGGGCAGAATGCACTCAGAGTAAAAACTCCGCAGGAGTTCTTACTCTGAGTGCCATCTCCAAAAAAAAGCCCGCTTTCGCGGGCTTTTTTATTTCATGCTAATCTGGCCAGACGGAATTTGATCCGGGCGTCGCGAGCGAAGCGAGTGCAAGGCATTTTTTTCGGTGAAGGCGCGAGCGTACGAAAAGTACGTGAGCGTCTCGCCGAAAAAAATAACGCCGCAATCGCGAGCGCAGCAGCCCGGATCAGCGTTTCGAGAACTGGACGCCGCGGCGGGCCTTGCGCAGGCCGA
>JBFGQE010000358.1:0-2685 GCA_041564355.1 Gammaproteobacteria bacterium
GAAACCACCGAGCAACCGTGATAACCGCGCTCGCGCGCGATGATCTTTTTCTTCCCCGGCTTCCCAATCAGGTTGTGGTAGTGCCAGACCAGCTTGGCCTGGGTCTCGTTGGCGTCCGAGCCCGACAGACCGTAAAACACCTTGCGCATGTTGTTCGGTGCGAGCTCGACCAGGCGTTGCGACAGGCGCGCGAGTTCGCGCGTGGTATGACCGGCATAGCAGTGGTAGTAGGCAAGCTTGCGCGCCTGCTCGGCGATTGCGTCTGCAACCTCGGTGCGCCCGTAGCCGATATTGACGCAATACAGGCCGGCGAAACCGTCGATCGAGGTATTGCCGTCCGCATCGGTAATGCGGATTCCCTCGCCGCGCTCGACGACCCGTGGGCCGCCCGTTTCGTCTGTTTCGAAAGCGCGCAGCGGGGTAAAGGGATGCAGCGTGGCGGCCCGGTCAGCGCGCTCCAGCGCCTCGAGGTCGGCGTCCGCGCTGGCGGGATTCAAGGCGGTGTTGTCACTCATGGTTCGTCCGGGTGGTCAGAAAAGAGTATGACTTTATCGGTTCAGGGGGGGGCGGGGCAAATGTTTCTCGCGCTCGGCCTCGAACCCCGGCCCCTGCCCGGGACCTGATATTCGAGCCCGATTGTGGTATTCAGTGTGATTTTCCGATTCTGTTCACCGGAGGACTGCCATGGGTGCCAATCGCGATCTCGTGCTCGAACACTGTATGCCGCAAACGGAACTGGGCTTTAGCCGCGAGGAGTTTCAGTCGCGGCTCACCGCCGTGCGCGAACGCATGGCCACGGAACACATCGACCTGCTGTGGCTGATGGCGCCGGAGAGTCTTTACTACGTCAGCGGTTACAGCTGCGAGTGGTACCAGGCGCAGAGCCCGAAACAATGGCCGGCGACCAGCGGTATCGCGGTGCACGTCGACCACGATCGTTTCATCCTGTTCGACACGCCGAGCGAGCAGGTGATGTGCCGCTTCGTCACCTGCGCCGAAGACCTGCGCACCTTTCCGATCGACAATCGACGCGACGGTATCGGCTTTATCATGGATCAGCTCGGCGCCGAGGGCTGGCTCGGCGGCACGGTCGGCATGGAGTTTCACAGCTATCGACCCAACCCGGCGATCAGCGCACGCTTCCGCGCGGCATTCGAAGATCATGCCTGCCGGGTCACCGACGGCAGCGACATCCTGCGGGAAATCCGCTGGCTCAAGTCGCCACAGGAAATTGCCTACCTCGAGCGCGCGGCCGAGATTGCGGATATCGGTCTTGCCGCGGCACGCGAGGCGATACGACCGGGCGTCAGCGAACTCGAGGTATACGGCGAAATCATACGCGCGATGGCCCGGGCCGGCGGCGAAAATCCGGCGATCACGCTGCCGGTGTTGTCCGGCCTGAAAGCCAATACCGGGCATTCGCTGGCGAGCCGCAAAGTAATCCAGGCCGGGGAGCAGGTCAACGTCGACGTCAGCGGGGTTTACTGGCGTTACCATGCCAACGCGGCGCGCGCGTTCTATGTCGGTGAACCGCCCGCGGACGTCCTCGACTACCACGAGAAATCCTCCGGCGTGTTCGAGGTGATCGCCGAAATCCTGAAACCGGGACTTAGCGTCGGCGAACTGGTCCGGGCGACGCGCTCATATTATGACGAGGTCGGCATCTGGTCCGATGCGGGCTGGGTGGGCGGCTACGAACTCGGCATCGGTTTTCCGCCCGACTGGGTCGGAAACTTCGTCTACGAGATGACCGACACGGATTCGTCGAAGCGCTTCGAACCGGGCACCTGCGTCAATTTCGAAAGCCAGTTCTTCGGCCCGCGCATGTCCGGCATTACCTACTACATCTGCACCCTGTTATTCAAGCGCGATGCGGCGCTGCTACCGGTACAGGCGCCCCGCAGGCTGGTGGTGATCGATTGATCGGGTCGGGCAGATCCGGGGACACGCGAGCGCCGCCGTTTGACCTTACCTGCGGTTAAATGTTTAGATGAAGGATCAGGGGTTCGAAACCGATTAGCCACCGGGGATCCCGTGGACCCCTGGTCGACGGTAACCGCATTAGCGTTACCGCGTAAAAACCGTGGCGCAATGCCTGACGCCCCGGGGATCGCCGGTGAAGGATTCAGGAGGGCATCATGGCATCAACAGCCTGTAACCAGTGCCGTGCCGAAACCGAGGTCACTATCGTCAATTTTGCCGACGGCGAGGCCGAGCCGCTGCGCCTTCGCCTTAAGGAATTTCCGCTGCGCGCCTGCGCCGAGGGCCATCGCCAGTTCGTGCGCCCGGAATTCGCCGTCGAACTGCTGCAACACCTGACCGAGGAAGACGAGCCGGCGCTGCCGGCCGGCGAGGAAAAAGGCCTGATCGTAAAAAAATACCTGTGCGAGAGCTGCGGCGAATCGCTCGAGGCCAAACCCGACCATCGTCACACCTTTTCCATCGAAGTCAAACTCGATGATCTCGACCCGTTCGGCGTCGACCTGACAATGCCGGTGTACAAGTGCTCGGCCTGCGGCAAGGAATAGCTGCATTCGCTGAAAGAGGTGCGCAAGCTGACACCAGCGGCGATGGCGCATGCGTTCGAGGACGCGAATATTCCACCCCCGCCGGGAGTCCTCTGATCCCGCCGCAGAATTATTGACGCCGGCCTGAGCAGAACCCCGGCTGATGCCGGGATGAATC
>JBFGQE010000359.1:0-2682 GCA_041564355.1 Gammaproteobacteria bacterium
GACAGGTCGCGTATCTGGCGCGGTCCGTGTCGCGCGCCGGCGCGGTTGGTCGTGCCGCCGTCCCAGGGGACGCCGATCAGGCCGATATCGACCTCGTCGGCGTCGGCCGGCGCGACGTATGGCAGGCGCATGAAAGTCGCAATGCCGGCGAAACGCGGCAGGTCGTTACCGGAAATAGGTTTGTACGAATCGGGTTTCCCGGTCATGGCTGGGCTCCAAAATAATGATTATGATACAGACTTGATCAGCGACGAGGTAGGCCGGGAACAGCTTTAACCTATGACGACACAACGAAATAAAAGCATACAGCTAAACTGGTCTGACGGTTTTACGCCACCCTGGCATTTGCGCAACGGTCACGTGCAGACCGTGCTCAACAGCGTGGGGCCGCGGCGGGTACGGGCGCGCCGGGTATTAAAGCGATTGTCATCCGAAGTACTGACCCTGCAGGCCGAAGACGGGACGCGCCTGGTTGCGGAACTCGATCGGGCCGGTCCGGCGACTTCGAGCATCGTGATCCTGATCCACGGCTGGGAAGGATGCAGTCGCTCTGCCTATATCCTGACCACCGCCGCGCGTTTGCTCGAGCACGGGCACGACGTATTACGTCTCAACCTGCGCGATCACGGTGACACTTACCACCTGAACCCGGAGCTGTTCAATTCGACGCGTTCGCCGGAGGTCGCGAGCGCGCTGCAGGGTTTCGTCGATACGAATCCCTACGCGCGAGTTTGTCTTGGCGGGTTTTCATTGGGTGCCAGTTTCGCGTTGCGTATCGCGGCCGATAACGGCGAACGGCTCGGTCTCGACCGCGTGTTCGCGGTTTGTCCACCGGTGGACCCGGCAAATGCAATGGACGCACTGAATTCGGGCCCGTTTATCTATGAGCAGTATTTTTTCAAGCGTTGGCGCAATTCCCTGCAGCGCAAGCTGCATTGCTTCCCCGAGCTCGACTACGCGAACGACCTGGCGCGGGCGAAGTCACTGGACGACCTCAACGAAATGTTTATCCCGCGTTTCACGAATTATCCCACGGTACAGGATTACTTCGCGGCTTATGCCGTGGTCGGCGACCGCCTGGCGTCGCTGCGCGTGCCAACCTGGCTGATCGCGACCGAGGACGACCCGATTATACCGGTCGGGGATCTGGCGCGAATCGATCCGATCGACGATTTGCGCATCGAGGTGTCGCGTTTCGGCGGACACTGCGGGTTCATCGAAAATCTCGCCGCGCGCAGCTGGATCGAGCAGGGCATCCAGCAATTCGTCTCATCGCCCGGCTGATCCAGCGGTCTGCCCGGTCATGTCCTCTCGATTGTTGCTCCTCAGTAAAGCGTAATGTAGATCATGCGCAAGGCGAGCAGCGTCAGCAGGTATCGAAGCCCGGTCCTGAACGAGGATTCGGGAATGCGGTAGCGGACCTGCGTCCCAATCCACGCGCCGACGATGACCGCGAAGGACATGCCCACAATGATTCTCCAGTATTCGATAAACTGGAAGCCGAGCAGGGCGAAGATAATGATCTTGATCAGGTGAGTGAAAGTCATCATCAGGGCCGCGGTGACAACCAGCGAATCGCGCGCCAGTTCGCGGCGCACCAACGCGGCCTGACCCAACGGGCCGGTCGCGCCGACGATCATGCTCAGTCCGGTCTGAACGGCACCGATCGTAACGAATTCCCCGCGGGGCGGCAGTTGTAAGCGGGGTTTCGGCCCCCACAGGCTGTAGAGAATGTAGGCGGCGATTATCAATGGCGTGTATTCGAGGTTGATTTCACGCGTCAGCCCGGCGGCGACCGAGCCTCCGGTCAGCGATCCGGCGATAAACGCGACGATGAATTCCCAGCGTAAAAACTGCCAGCCAAAGAGAGCCCGGCTGGAATTGGAAAAAAGTTGCACGCTCGCGTGAACCGGAACGATGGCTGCCGCCGGCATCAGTCCTGGCATGATTGCGATCAACAGCATGCCGCCGCCGACTCCGGTAATCGCGGTCAGGGTCGCGGTTGCCAGGGCGAATGCGATCAGCAGGATTTCATTCATGTGAGCCAGGGCTTTTAATGCCTGCAAGGTCTCGCGGCGAAGGCGAAACCGGGGTAGCCGGAGGAGGATATACCTCGAGGTGAGATTCTAGTTGTAGCCCAGTATTACGACTTGCTCGTTGCCTTCTTCGTCGACCTTGTCGCGTTCGATATGTTCCAGGCCGTGCTGCTCCTTTTCGACATGGTTCGGGTCACCGTAATACGAATTTTCCGGTGCCTGAGCCCAGGGTGGGGAGATCAGCGAATGGAACTTGGGAGCCCGTATTTTTTTTGCCATGGATTCCTAGCCTTTAATCCAACAAGTTAGCAGTCGTTTCTATTAACCTACATCCATTGTGGAATATAACTGCCTGATAAATAAAAACAAGTGGAAATATTTGGAATTTATGACGCGGTTCACGGGCAAAAGGTCGACTCAGTCACCAAACAGGTCCATTTGACCGCTGCCGTCGGTCAAATCGTGCAGCCGCAGGCCGATTCCGAGCAGGCGCACCGGGATGCGGCCGCGCTGCCAGGCTTCATCGCACAGCATTGCGAAATCGGCGTAGCTCGGCGAGGTTTGCTGACGTTCGACCGTGGTCTGGCTGAAGTCGCAGAACTTCATCTTGAGAAAGCAGTTATGCAGACGATAATCGTTATCGAGC
>JBFGQE010000360.1:0-2665 GCA_041564355.1 Gammaproteobacteria bacterium
CAGATAACCGAAAAATTGATCATCGATGACGCCGATAAATTGCTAAGCCGCCAGCACACGAATATCAGCGCCCAGGGAATCGCTTTCTGCTCCGACCAATCGATCCTGCCCGAATCGCTGGTCGAGCTTAATCTAAAACTATTGCCCTCTGGTCTAAGGCTTGTCATTATTGCCCGCGTAGTCAAGGTCGAAAAGGAAACCGACCAGGGTGAAGATGATCACCGGATTTCACTGGATTTCGAGTACATGCACGAAGCCGACCGTGAAATCCTGATCAAGCATATCCACGGCAAGCAAATGGCATCACTGAGTAGCGCACAGGAATCCTGACAGACGATGACCGAGCAAGCGGCCCGCAGCTGGTTATCGTCCCGGCCCGATCTACTTCCGGCTCTCGAAATTCATCACCGCGCTGCACTGGAAATCCTGCAAGACCATCGTAAAACCGTCGCCGACCTGGCGAAGGTGATTGCGCTCGATCCCGGCATGAGCATCACGCTTTACCGGGAGGTCAACGGCAAGCTGCAGGTTCGCGGCAAACCGCAGGTCGAGTCGGTACAGGCCGCGCTGAGCCTGCTCGGCGACGGCGCAATCGCCGATCTGGTAACCGAGCACAAGGTACTCGACCAGACGCATCCCGACGCGGCCCGGCGCCAGGATTACCACCAGCTGCTGAGCCGCTGCTATCACATGCTGGCGCAGCTGGACCGTTTCGTCAGCCTGCAGGGAGTCCGCTCGATCAACGAAATCCGCAGCGCCGCCCTGCTGCATAACGTCGGCGAATTCTGGGCCTGCCTGTTCGATCCGGAGCATTACCGCAAATACCAGGCGCAATTTCACCAAAGCGGGATCGATGCGAATAGCGCTAAATCGGTTTTCGGTTTCGATTTACACCAGCTGGGGCGCCTACTGGTGGAAATTCATTACCTGCCCGTCCTGGTAGGCGAATCGCTGGACGAGCGCGTTCCGCCCGGCCGCAAGGCGCGCCTGATTCAGCTTGCTGCCGACGTGTCGCATCACGCCGAGGAGGGCTGGTATCACTCGGCGATGAAAGCCACCGAAGAAGTCTGTGCCGCCTACCTGAACCAGTCGCTGGATGGATTCGACCGGGCAATGCAGCAGGTTGCAATACAGGCCGCACGCGATTGCCCGTTCGACGACGTGCTGCCTGCCGCGGCGCGACTGATTATGCTGCCCGATCGCCAGGGTGACGCGGTGCAAGCGCCGGCCAGGATTCCGGACCTGGGCGATGCCAGCGGTTTCGAACTCGGAGTCAAGGCGCTGCTCAAGTCACCACGCGCCAGCCAGGCGCAGGTGCTCGACCTGTTGCTGACTCATTTGCACGACGATCTGCACCTGTCTCGCGCGGTGCTGCTGTTGCTTTCACGCGACCGCAGCAAGCTCGGTGCGCGGGCGGGCAAGGGGCTCGATGAGCATTCTCCGGTTCGCCAACTCGTCATCGATGTCGATCGTGCCGGCGTGCTCAACACGCTGCTGAGCAAACCCCAGGCACTGTGGATCGACGCCGAAAACTACCACAAGTTCGAGCCCGCGCTGCCATCCAGGTTCAAATCCACCTTCCTGCACGAGAACTTCTTCCTGATGTCGCTGTTCGTCGGCGACAGGCCAATCGGCCTGATCTTCGCCGATCGCGCCCTGTCGGTGACCAGGCTCGATAAAGAGACCTTTTTGCGCTTCAAGTCCGCAATTTTGCTGACCAATCGAGCCCTGGCCTACCTCGCGCAGCGTAAGCAGCAGGCGACCGCCTGACGCATTAACTCGCCGCATCCCGACCGCCGCCGTCCAGGCTTCGTGCCTGCTGCGCCTGGCCGGCTTCGGCCAGCCACTGGCGCAGGCACAACGCGGCTTCGGACAGCGGCCGGTTTTCGTCCCAGGTCAGGAAGTAAGCACCCGGCGCTGGAATTTCCCGGTCGCCGATACGCACCAGCCGACCGCGCCGGATCAGGGGCTCGACCATCGAGTGCCAGCCCAGCGCGATACCCTGACTTTCTTCGGCTGCCTGCAGCGCGACGACGTAATTATTGAAGCGCCTGTAGTTGAGTCGTGCCGGGTCATATTGGCGGGATTCGAGCCAGGCGTCCCAACCGGTCCAGGCCGGATCGACATTGTCGAGCCGCAGCAACGGCAGTTCGACCAGGTCCTCGAAACGCTCCGCCTTGTGCTGCCGGGCGAACGCCGGCGCGCAAACCGGGTAGATTCGGTCATCGAACAAGGGGTGCACCGCTTCGCCACGCCAGTTACCGTCTCCGTAACGGATACGCATGTCGGCGTTGACAAATCCCGGGTCTTGCGGATTATCGGAAATCGCATGGTTCAGGTTGATGTTACGGTGTTGGCGCCAGAATTCACCAAGACGCGGCATCAGCCACAGCGATGCGAACGCGGTGGTCGCGGCAAGCGTCACGTCGAGGTTACGCGCACGCGTGCGCAGGGACTGGCACAGGCGACCGATCTGCTGAAAGCTTCCGCTCAAAACCTGAAACAGCTCGAGGCCGTCTGCGGTCAACTCGACACCGCGGTGCTGTCGTTTGAACAACGCGCAATTCAGCTCGGCTTCGAGCGCCTTGACCTGTCGGCTTACCGCGCCCAGCGTGACGCCAAGCTCCGTCGCCGCCGCGGTGAAACTGCCATGCCTCGCGCAGGC
>JBFGQE010000361.1:0-2660 GCA_041564355.1 Gammaproteobacteria bacterium
AGGAAGGATTCGAGAAAACGCATTTGCTCTTCGCTGATGCCGAGCGGTTCGAAGACATTGACGTCGAGCGAGCGCAGCTCGTGGTAGGCAACGCCGCGACGCGCCAGCGCCAGGGTCGGCTTTTCTTCGCCCTGCAGGATCTGTTTCGGGCGCACGCTGGAATAGTATTCGTTCTCGATCTGCAGGATGTTGGTGTTGAGCTGTTGCCATTCGCCGTCTCGGTACAGGCCGAATTTTTCGTACTCCGGGTAGGGCGTGGAAATGGCGTGCGTCAGGCTATCGATGTAACCGCGCAGGCTGTTGTAGTCGACCCGTATGCCGGCTTCTCCCTCCTTGTTGTTCTGGTACCCGATATCGCCTACGCGCAGCGATGTCGCGTAGGGGGCGTAGTATGAATATTGACGCCATTTTTCCAGCGACGTGGGGGACGCCCCGAGAAACGAGGCGCAGATCGCCGGCGACGCACCGAACAGGTAGGGCACCAGCCAGCCGTAACGCTGCAGGTTGCGCACCATGCCGATGTAGGATTCCGAGACGAAGGTTTGCAGGTCACGCTCGTCGCCGAGGATATCGCGGTAGAGCCGCCAGAATTTCTGCGGATACGAGTAATTGAAATGCACCCCGGCAATGGCCTGCATCATTCGCCCATAGCGATGCCCCAGTCCCCGGCGGTAGGCGGTTTTCATTTTGCCCGCATTCGACGTGCCGTATTGTGCGATCGGGATGCTGGCGTCACCTTCGACCACGCAGGGCATGCTCGTCGCCCACAGGATCTCGTTATCCAGCTGGCTGTAGACAAAGCGCTGGGTATCGTCGAGAAACGAGAGCGTATCGCAAAAATGGTGGAACGGCGGCGTTACCAGTTCGAGCAGCGCTTCGGAATAATCGGTGGTGATACTGGGATGCGTCAGCGCGGATCCGAGCCCGACCGGATGCGGAGTTCGCGCGATACCTCCGTCGATCGCCACGCGCAGGCTTTCTTTTTCGAGACCCACGCCTCGTTCCTGTAATACTTCCCTGATGTCGCATTCGAGCAGTTGCGCGACACGTTTTTCGATGATGGATTTCAACGATCGTTCCGGAGATTTGCGAAGGCGCTAGTTTGCATTAGTCGACAAATAAAGTGAAATTTATCGCGCCGAACTGCGTGCGCCGCGGCGCCGTGTCGATGCGCCGCGGGCGGTTCAGCGCTGCCGTGGTCAATCCGCTAGCGCGCGCCGCAGCACGCCGGTCAGGCAGCCGACATTGCCCGCAGCGCGGCTCAGTGCTTCGGTGGACGCGGTCAGGCACTCGATACCGAGCGCTTCGTAAGCGGATTGCACGCCGGGCAGACCGTCCACCATCAGAATCTTGCGCGGCCCGAGCGTAACGAAATTAATCCCGCGATGACTCGCCGAGTCGTCGACCAAGCGCGGAAACTCGACCCGGAAACCGCGTTCGCGCAGTAACTCGACACAGCGGTGCGGCGTGCGCCGCGGCCACGCAATCGCGAGGTCCGCATCAACGATACGTAGCAGGCCCATTAAATGCATCACACCGAACGGCAGGTCGAGCGCGATCAGGGTGCATCCGATTTCGGCAAACAGCGTCTCGAGCTGATCGATCGCGGCGTCGTTGGTGCGCAGGCCGCGACCGATGATTGCGCTGGATTCGTCGATCCACATCAGGTCGGCGCCTTCGAAGGTCGCGTCGCGGGTCAGGGTTTTCAGGATCGGAATGCCGAGCGCCGCGAGGCGACAGGCAACATGCCGTTCCTCGCCGGCGCGCACCGTCGACGCCGGGCGCGCCAGGATCGCACCCTGGGGGGTCATTGCGAACAGGTCCGCACAGAACATCAGGTTCGGTTCGCTAGTCGTTTGCGGTTCGACCAAGTGTACCTCGATACCCTGGCCGCGGTAGGCCTCGGCTAATGTATCGTGCTCGGTTTGCGCTCGGGCGATATCGACCGCGCCAAGCATTTGCGCGCTTTCCGGGTCATTTTGCGCGGCAAGCAATTCGTCTCCCGGGCGATGCAGCAAGACCGCCTGCAGCGGACGCCACTCCGAATCGATGCCGCAGCAGGCCCAGACGTCACCGATTTCGTCACGATGGGTCGCGATGCGAGGGGACCAGTTGTCTCCGCCGTAGGCCGCGGCTCCGAAGGTGCCCGCTTGTTCGGTATCATTGCTCATCGGCGTTCGAGCCTCGCGCATACGCTGCGATAAATCAAGCGTTCGAGCGTGATTCGCTGCCTGTCATTCGATGGGTGGTGCTATGATTGCCGAAAAATCCGGGGATGAAATCATGATCGTGAAATCCATCGACGACCTGTTGGGCACCAGCCGCGACGTGCATGGACCGGTCTGGGCCAGTCGTCGGTTTTTGCTGGCCGAGGACGGAGTCGGTTTTACCCTGACCGAGACCACGGTCGAGGCCGGCGCCGAGCAGTTCATGTGGTACAAGCACCACGTCGAGGCAAACTACGTCATCGAAGGCGAGGGTGAGGTCGAGAACCTCGATACCGGCGAGGTGTTCGCGTTACGGCCTGGTTCGGTTTATGTGCTCGATGGGCACGAGAAGCATCGCCTCAAATCCCTGACCCGGATGCGCCTGGTTTGCGTCTTCGCCCCGGCCCTGACCGGCCGCGAAACCCACGATGAAGACGGCGCTTACGCGCCGCC
>JBFGQE010000362.1:0-2619 GCA_041564355.1 Gammaproteobacteria bacterium
TCCGGCCGATGCAACGATGATCTCTTCGACCACGCCAGCTTCGCGCATCCGCAGCGCTTCCTCGAGCGCGTTTTCACAAAACGGGTTCATCGTCATTTTGGCGTTTGCCAGATCGACTCCGGTCCCGTCGGCCTTGACGCGCGCCTTGACCTGGGGGTCGAGCACGCGTTTTACACATACCAGTACTTTCATCAGACACTCATCGTTTCGTTCCGGGGATTTCGGGACCAGTCCCGCTCACCCTGGCTGTATACAGTGGATCCCCGACTCGGCAATTCAATGCCGGAGCGCGGCGCTAGCCGCCGGGAGACGGCGGATATTAACATAGTCACCCGCCGCCGGGGAGGCGCGGGCGACCGTCGATTGTCTAATTGCGCCATACTTCGGCGCCAGGCGCCGCGAGTTCCTGATAAATATGAAGTTTTTCGGAGCGGGCGGACGCAAGCCAGGGACCCTGGCGGCATCATCCCAGGCTTTTCCGGTAGTAAACCCGGTCAAATCCGTCTTCGACGCGGCGGTCGAATTCGACGTAGCCGAGTCGCGGGTACATTTCCCGGTTTTCCGTCATGCGCGCGTTGGTATAGAGCTCGACCCTGGCGAAACCGAGCCGCCTGGCCTCGGTTTCGACAAAGTCGATCAGGCGGGCACCGATGCCGCGACGCTGCCAGCGCGGGTCGACCGCAACATTCTCGAGATGAACATGATCCGCGCACGGGTAGAACACGACGAACCCGCGAACGGTTTCCGCTTCGACCTCGACAAACAGGTTTCCCGCTGCGATCGACGCGGCGAAATCGGCGATCATCGGCGCCGGTTTCCTGCCGATCCGCGCGACATAGATGGCATACGCCGCCGTGGCGCATTCTTCGACCGCGGACAGATCGTCCCGGGTTGCCTGTCTTATCGACGACGCCATCATTGAACCCGAATCGCCCTAACCTGCCTCGACGGCGGCCTGCGCCTGGCGACGGCACTCGCCCGGGGATTGCTGGTAGTAGTTTTTAAACAGCCTGGAAAAAGCGGACAACGAATTGAAACCTGTGCGAATTGCGATTTCCTGCAACGCCAGGCGCGTGTCGACGACCAGGCGCCGCGCGGTCTGCAATCGCAGGCGACGATAGTAGGCAGCCGGCGACAGGTCCAGCGTTTCGCGGAATAAATACTCCAGCATCCGCACCGACAGACCGACCTGCGCCGCGACCTGACCGATAGACAAAGGATCATCGATGTGCTGTTCCATGACGTGAATCGCCGTGGCGACGCGTGGTTCGTTGTTTTCCAGCATGCCGAGCGAAATCAGCGGCTGGGTGTCCGTTGCGCTGTGCACGCCGTCGTAAATGAACGCGCTCGAGACCTCGAGCGCCAGCGGATAGCCGTAGCGCTGGCGAATCAGGTAGAGCATGAAATCGAAGGTCGGTGAAGCGCCGCCGGTAGTGACCAGGTTGTCATCGATGACGAAGCGGTCGGGCTTGACCCGTACCGATGGGAACCGGGTCGCAAATTCCTCGAGGTCTTCCCAGTGCGTGGTCGCGGCCCGGCCGTCGAGCAGGCCGCTGCGCGCCAGAATCCAGCTTCCCGCCTCGATCCCGCCTACCGCGGTGAAGTTTTTTGCGACGCGTCGGAGCAGCTTGAGATGCGCGGGCCCGGCGTGCTGCTGCTGGTGAAAACTGGCGATGACAATCAGCAGGTCTCCCCGCGCCTGCGCGTCGAACGGACCATCGGGCTCGATCGACAGATCGCAGGTCAGCCGCGCCGGCTTGCCGTTCAGAGTCGTGAGCCGCCATTCGAACAGTTTCCGGCTCGCGATGCGGTTCGCCGCGCGCATCGTGTCCAGCGCCGAGGCGAGCGACATCATCGACGAATCGGGCAGGATCAAAAGCGTTACCCGCAATATTTCGGTACTCGGCGAAAACAGTTCCATTGCGTAAATTGTCAAGTATATTGCGCTAAAACGCAATCACGACCCGGGAATCCGTGACATTATAATTGCTGGACCCAAGGAGAACCGACATGCCCCTAGCGATGAATTTGAACCCGTTTATTACCTGCGCGGTCACCGGTTCTGCCGGCACCCAGGATCGTTCGCCGCACGTTCCACGCTCGCCCGAGCAAATCGCCGCCAGCGCGCTCGATGCGGCGCGCGCCGGTGCCGCGGTGGTGCACTGCCACGTGCGCGACCCCGAGACCGGGGCCCCGGGGCGGCGCACCGACCTGTTCCGCGAGGTTGTCGACCGCATTCGCGACTCGGATACCGACGTCGTCATCAACCTGACTGCCGGCATGGGTGGCGACCTGGTTATCGGCAACGTCGAGAACCCGCTGCCGCTGGACGAGGCCGGCACCGACATGGCTGGCGCGACCGAGCGTGTCGCGCACGTTGCCGAATGCCTGCCCGAGATCTGCACGCTGGACTGCGGCACGATGAATTTCGCCGAGGCCGACTACATCATGGCCAATACGCCCGGCATGCTGCGCGCGATGGGACAAATGATGACCGATCTCGGCGTGCGCCCGGAAATCGAGGTCTTCGAGACCGGCCACCTGTGGTTCGCCAAACAGTTGGTGGACGAAGGCATTATCCAGGATCCGGTCATGATCCAGATGTGCATGGGTATACCA
>JBFGQE010000363.1:0-2570 GCA_041564355.1 Gammaproteobacteria bacterium
CACCGCCCGGAAGCGCCCGCGACGGCGTGCCGGGCGATTAGCCGGGTAGAAGAGTCGCAAATGGCCGAGAAAATCTCCATGTCCGTCGTGAGTCGAATGCTGATCCTGCTGGTTTCGCTGGCGGCGGCCTGGCTGTTGTGGTCCGGACTGTTCAAGCCGCTGTTGCTCGGTCTTGGCGTCTTTTCCTGCGCCGTTACTTTTATCCTGGTGCGGCGGATGGGTTATTTCGAAAACGAGCTTTTCGCGATGCCGTTCAGCTTCCGCCTGTTCGGCTACTGGCTATGGCTCGGTAAGGAAATCGTTCGCTCGAGCATCGACGTGGCCCGGATCATTCTCGATCCGAAGCTGCCCATCAGTCCCCGCATCGTCGAGTTCGAGGCAACGGCGCAAAAACCGGTGGGCCAGGTCACGCTGGGCAATTCCATCACCCTGACGCCCGGCACGCTGACGCTGGATTTGCACGAAGGCGTTCTCACGGTACATGCCCTGACCGAGGCCAGCGCGCGCGACCTGATGTCGGGCGAAATGGATCGTCGCGTGGCCGAACTGCGGACGGACTGAGCCCTGTATTACGCCGTTACCATCGCAGTGCTCGTGACCATGGTGCTCGCCCTTGCGCTCGCCATAATCGGGCCCACGCTTTACGACCGGGTGCTCGCGGTAAATATGCTGGGGACCAAGACCGTACTGCTGCTCGCGGTGATCTCGTTTTTTATCGGGCGCCTGGATTTTCTCGATCTCGCGCTGGCCTACGCCCTGATTAATTTCATCGGCGTACTCGCCGTACTCGAGTTCTTTCGCAGCCGCGCGGCGCGTGACGCTGACGAAAACAAGCGAAGGGGCTAGGCGTGCCGCTACTCCTGGATATTCTTAGCTGGATCCTGTTGTCGCTCGGCGGCATTTTCGTCTTTATCGGCGGCCTCGGCGCGCTGCGCATGCCCGACCTCTATACCCGCATGCATGCGGCCAGCATTACCGACAGTATCGGGCCGGTTTTAATTATCGCGGGTCTTATCCTGCAGTCGGGATTATCGCTTGCCAGCGTCAAGCTGGCCCTGATCCTGCTGTTCCTGTTGTTCACCGGTCCCACCGCGTCCAACGCGCTTGCGAGCGCCGCGCTGCTGGCCGGCACACGCTCGGACCAGACCAGTTTACCCGACGAAAAGGTTGAAGAATGACGGTCGTATTCGGTGTATTTCTGCTCACGCTGATGCTGGTTACCGCGATCGCGATCGTGCAGGCGCGCAACCTGTTCGTTGCCGTAATGCTCTCGGGTATCTTCAGCCTGCTGCTCGCGGCCAATTTCGTTCTGCTCGACGCAGCCGACGTGGCGCTGACCGAAGCCGCGGTGGGCGCCGGCATTTCCACCGTACTGCTGCTGAGCGCGCTGGCGATCACGGCCGAGCGCGAGACCGCGCCGACCGCAAACCGGCTCATCGCGCTGCTCGTCGTCAGCGCAACCATGCTGGTGGTCTTCTACGCGACTTTCGATAATCTCCGCATCGGCGACCCCACGGCCGCCCCGCACCAGCATATCGCTCCCTGGTACCTGGAAAAAACCCGCGAAGCGATCGACATTCCGAACGTGGTTACCGCGGTGCTGGGCAGCTTCAGGGGCTACGATACGCTGGGCGAGGTTTTCGTCGTGTTCACCGCCGGCATCGGAGTGCTATTCCTGCTGGGGGTGCCTGGCGGCAAGTACGCCGCGAAGGAACCGATGGATTCGAGCGAAAGCGAGAGCGAAGGACTGCGCCACTACCTGGTGCCCCGGGTCGTTGGCCGGCTACTCATACCTTTCATTCTGCTGTTTGGTTTGTACGTACAGTTCCATGGCGAATACAGCCCGGGAGGCGGCTTCCAGGCCGGTGCCATCGTTGCGGCGGGCATTATTCTGTTCGCCCTGCTCGAGGGCGAGAATCTCGCGCTCAAGGTGTTGCCCAGGAAACTGCTGACCATGCTGATCGCGGGCGGCGCATTACTCTATGGCGGGGTCGGTGTTGCCGGAATCCTGCTCGGCGGCAACTTTCTCGATTACTCGGTATTAGCCAGCGATCCGGTCAAGGGCCAGCAAATCGGACTGATGCTCATCGAGGTCGGCGTCGGCTTTACCGTAACCGGCGTCTTGCTCAGCATTTTTCACGCTTTCGCCGCACGCGATAAGTTCTGATGGAAGTCTTCGAACATTACCATTACTGGGTCTTCGCGGCGCTGCTGATGATCGGCTTTTACGCGGTCGTGGCGAAGCTGAACCTGATCAAGAAACTCATTGGATTGTCGCTGTTCCAGGCCGCTGTTTTCCTGCTCTACATCACGATGGGCAAGGTCGATGGCGGAACGGCACCGATTTTTATTTCCGACAACGCAGAGCAACTTTATTCCAACCCGTTGCCGCAGGTACTTATCCTGACCGCGATTGTCGTCGGGATTTCGACGACCGCGCTCGGTCTCGGTATCGTGGTTCGCATCAAGGAAGAATACGGCACGATCGAGGAACACGAGATTCAGGAGATCGATCGGCGATGAGCGGCCTGAACGCCCACTTGCCGGCACTCCAGGTTATCGTGCCGATG
>JBFGQE010000364.1:0-2569 GCA_041564355.1 Gammaproteobacteria bacterium
AAAACGCGCAACGGTTGGGCTGTCCGGATGCAGCGCCTTCGTATAGCTCCCTGCGAGATGGATGGTTGAGGTTTTCACAGATAATACTGCTTGATTCAATCTTCGAAATATCCAGAGGATCAGTATTCAGCAACCAGGCGATTCTTGGCCTGAGCGTGGTGTCCTCTTCATTCAATGAAACTTCTCCGATTATGCCTGGTTTGTAATCTTTCTGATCCTGGGTAAAGCAATCAACTTCATAGTATTGCGGCGGGGTCAGGTGTGGTACCTCCTTCACGAAAACTGTCACGTGTTCCGCGTCATGTGCCTGGTCCGAGTCGATAATGGAAATTATAAAGAACGTATTCGATTCAGTTTGAAGTATTCCACCCGAGTAGGCCTCATCAATTACAAAAGCAGTATGACTTTTAACACCTTCAATTTTGGCTGGGTTCGACTTTCCGATGATGTCACCAACATCCACAGCAAATATACTCGGGGAGATCAGAAGTAGGATTAGGGCGCTTGTTTTCATAGGTAGCTACAACAGCAAATTAAATAGGCCTTCGGCTTAATAATATATCTTAGCAGGCTGACCTGATATCGCATGGTCGCTATGCGAATTCCGGCTAAGTTATTGGTTTATTCCGACAATAATCCCGGAACCAGTCGGTAGTAGATATTACCGGGTCTATGACCCGATAATATTATTGCCTATGAAGTGCCATGCCACTGGTGCGAATGTGCGATACGCGCGTGCAGCTTACCGAAGTGCTCAGTCGATGATTGCGATGACGAGATCCATGACGTTGGTATTGGTCGGGCCGGTCGAAAACAGGCTGCCGGCGCGCTCGAGGAAAGTGCCAGCATCGGCGCGATCGAGCGCGCCGCGCGGGTCGTCGGCGGCGTTCCAGGTCTCGCCGGTGACGAGCCCGCCGGCCGCGTCGGTCGGGCCGTCGGTGCCGTCGGTGCCGGCAACCAGAATCGAGATGTCTTCGCGGCCGGCAATGTGCTCCGCGAGCGCGAGTGCGAGGCTCTGGTTGCGTCCGCCGCGTCCCGGTTCGTCCGGCAAGACGACCGTAGGTTCCCCGCCGCGGATGTGGACGCCGGCCCCGAGATCCTTCAGCTGTTTACCGATTTTTGCCGCCAGTTCGAACACGTCGCCGTAGAGCGATTCATCGTTGTGCCTGACGTCGAGGCCGAGTTCGCGCGCGCGCCGCGCGGCGTGCTCGCGGGCGATCGAGTTGGACGCGACGATGCGGGCGCGGGCGCGCTCCTGCGCGCGGTGCGGGTCGCCGATGCCCGAGCCGATCGTGCCGATCGCATCGCCCTCGACATCCGAAATCGCGTAGACGCGCGCCTCCGCGCCGGGGAAAGCTTCGATCAGCTTGCCGTCCTTGATCAGCGATGTCTCCTTGCGCCGGGCATTGATCTGGCCGATCGTCTTGCCGGTGGCGATCATTTCCTCGGTCATCTGCTTGAGATCTTCGAGCGACATGCCGTCGGGCAGCGCTTCGGCCAGCGCCGACGCGCCGCCCGAGACGAGCAACAGCAAGCGACTGTCCGCCGGCATAGCGCTGACGCGCTCGAGCAGCGCCCTGCCCGCCGCAAGCGAACGTTCGTCGGGAATCGGGTGGCCCGATTCGATGATCTCGACGCTATCTTTCGCTTGCAAAGTCAGGTCGCTGTGCCCGTACTTGGTCACGACCAGCGCCGGGCACTGCGGGAATTTCTCGAGCGCGCCCTCGGCCATCGCCTGCGCGGCCTTGCCGACCGCGACAATCAGGTTCGGTTCGAAGTCGTCATCCTCGGTGATCGCCTTGATCACAGACATCCGTCCTTCGGCCGCGTCGATTGCGGCCTGCCAGATTTCGAGGATTGCCTGCTTGCGCTTTTGATTGTCGCCCATTGCGTCGTTCCGATGCCGTGCTGCCAAAAACGTCCGAGCCGGTCGCACTCGTGGCAACCGATGGGAGGCAATGCTGAGGATTTCGGTCACGATTGTCCAGCCCGAGGTTTTGGGCGTATGATGGCTCGTCCAATCCGACTCTCACGGAGTAATCGACATGACCGCAGCCGCTACCACCACCCTCAACGACGTCAACATGGATGCCGTCGCGGGTCTCGCTGGCAAGATCCAGCAGGAGCCCGAAGTCGCCGCGACCCAGTGGACCGCCAGCGTCGACTGGAAGGGCGGCTTCCGCTCGGAGGCGAAAATTCGCGAATTCGCGCCCGCCGCGTCCGACGAACCGGCCCAGCTCGGCGGTACCGACACCGGGCCGAACCCGGTCGAGCAGGTGCTCGCCGCGCTCGGCAACTGTCTCGCGGTCGGTTACGCCGCCAACGCGAGCGCCATGGGTATCGAATTGAAGGATCTGCGCATCGACCTCGAGGGCGACCTCGATCTGCATACCTTTCTCGGCCTGAATCCGCAGGGCAACGCCGGTTACGACAACATCTCGGTCAGGGTACACATCGACAGCGACGCGCAGGATGCCGAAATCCGGGCGCTGCACGAGAAAGTCGTCGGCACCTCGCCGGTCGGCCACACGCTGTCGCGCGCGGTGCCGGTGAAGATCGACCTCGCCTA
>JBFGQE010000365.1:0-2567 GCA_041564355.1 Gammaproteobacteria bacterium
ACTCAAATCCCTGTACGAAAAAACCGAGGGTAATCCGCTATTCGTCTCGGAGGTCGCGCGGATGCTGCAGCAGGAAAGAAACAACCTGACCGGAAATCAATGGGTCGTCGAGATTCCGGAAGGCATCCAGGAAGCCATCGGCCGGCGCCTGAACCAGCTCTCCGAGCAGTGCAACGATCTGCTGGCGCTCGCCGCCGTCATCGGGCGCAAGTTCAATCTGCAGGTGCTCAATAAGCTGGTGCCCGATGCGGAACAGCTCGGCTTGCTCGAAGCCCTCGAAGAAGCCGTCAACCGCGGAATCATCGAGGAGCGGCAGAGCGCGCTGGCGGAGTTTCAGTTTTGCCACGTGCTGATCAGGGACATTCTCTACGACGAACTCAGCCTCGCGAAAAAGATTCTGTTGCACAAACGGGTCGCCGATGCCCTGGTCGAGCTGCGTAACGAGGGATCGGAATACTCGGCCGGCGAAATCGCGCGGCACTACTACCAGGCGTTGCAGGGGGGCCAGGGCGTCAAGGCCGTGGACTACGCGCTGGAAGCGGCGGAGCACGCCGAGAAGATGGCGGCATTCGATGAGGCGATCGGTTACTACGAACTCGCGCTCGACGTCATCAGCGTCGACGAGGGGCATTGCCTGGAGCGACGGCCGGAAATCTATTTCAACATCGCCATGTGCAAGCATGGGGCGGGCCTATCGACCAGCGAAAACCTGATGGCCTATTACCGATGTATCGAGGTTGCCCGCGAGCAGAAAGATTACAAGGTGTTCGCCGATGCCGCCTGCCGCATCGTCTACGTGGGCCGGGCCTTCAAGCGCGCGCGCGAATCCCTGATGACGATCGAGGAGGCGTTGTCTTATCTCGACGACAGCGATCTCGCTACCCGTGCCAACGTGCTGGCGCATCACTCGATGGCGTTGAGTTTCAACAATCGCCGGCGCGAAGCCGAGCGGGTCGCCAAGCAGGCGGTCGAGGTTGCGGTCGAAAGCGGCGATGCCTATGCGCACAGCAATGCGTTGTGCATGGCGCTGCTGGTGCTGCGCGGGCGGCCCGAAACGCTGTCCGAACGCATTCGCCTCGGCGAGCATGCGCTCGCATTGACCACGGGATACGATTCGCCGAGCCAGGATTCATTGGAGTGGCTGATCCTCTCGTATCAGGAAAAGGGCGATATGGCACGCGTCCGGGAGTTGATTACCGATCTCGAGATTGCCGTATCGCGCTCCCTACGGTTCAAGTCACGCTACTTCGTGGTCGGCTCGGAGGCGTGCCTGGCGCTTTTCGAGGGTCGATGGGAGCACGCGGAACCCCTGATCGAAGAGGCCGGCGAGCTGGGTGTCGGCAAGCTCGACGGCGGCGCCGAGGGCGTTTTCGGGGCGCAGATGTTCCTGTTGAACCGGGAACTCGGTCGCTTGCCGATGATCAGACCCGCCCTCGAGAAGATGCTGGAAAGCGGGAGCGGGATCTGGAAACCGGGTTTGCTCGCGACTTTCGTCGATCTGGGCCTCGCCGACGAGGCGAGAGCGATCTTCGACGAGCTGGTCGCGGATAATTTTCGCTGCGTGGCCGAGGACGAGCTCTACCAGATTTGCCTCGTCTATCTGATCGAAGCCTGTTTCGAACTGGACCGCAGCGACCTGGCAAGCGCATTGTACCAGCGCCTCGTGCCCTACTCCGGGCAAATGGTGTCGCACCCGACCGCGGTCTGTTACGGCCCGGCGGATCTCTACCTGGGCATGCTGACAAGCCAGATGAATCATCTCAGCGAGGCCGAGGAACTGTTTCAGAAGGCGATGGCGTTATGCGAGAAGTCGGCGCCGAACATGTGGCAGGCCCATATCCGGTATCGGCATGCGCAGGTATTGAAACGGCATAATTTCAGCGGTGGCAAATCCGGTTTCGAGAAACTGGTTCAGAGTGCGCGTCAGAACGCGCAAGGTCTGGGTATGGTGAACCTTTTGGCCAAGCTGGATAATCTCGAACGCGCCGGTTCGCTCGAAAACGAGGAGCGTAACATCGGTCTTACCCGTCGCGAGCTCGAGGTGTTGCGACTGATCGCCCAGGGCAAGAGCAACAAGCATATCGCATCCGACCTGAACCGCAGCCTGGCCACGGTGGCCACCCATGTGCGCTCGATTCTGAGTAAAACCCATACCGCCAACCGCACCGAAGCAGCCGCGTTCGCGACCGAACACGATCTCTGCGACAAACCGACCAAGCACTGATTGGAGTCCAGCGGTCGGGCGAAAAGAAAGTCGGTGCCATATGATTTCGTTTTCCCGAGCGGATAGGCGGCGATATGTTCGAAACGGGGTTGCAACAGGCAAACGAACTGATCGACGAAGTGTTGCGCGTCGCGAATCAAAGGGGAATCAAAGGGGTCAGTGTCGATTGATTGCAGCGCGCTTGCGGCCGCGAGCGATATTGTCGTCCCGGCGCAAAGTTTCAATCGACACTGACCCCTTTGATTCACCCCTTAGATTTCTCAGGATTTCACCGTCATTCGGCACGACTGGGCAGCAGCACCTCGACGATTGCCGTTATTTCCTTGTTTCCGTATCCCGCGGC
>JBFGQE010000366.1:0-2528 GCA_041564355.1 Gammaproteobacteria bacterium
CCCGCTGAACGTATTCGGGTCGTTCATCTGAAACAGGCCCACCGCGATCGAATGGGGCCGGCCATTGACCGTGTTGACATCGGCGGCCGCCCGCAAGACGAGGTTGATCGCCCGAACCTCGTAAGTCCATTTGTCTTCCTCGACGGTCAGCTCGGTCGGCGCCGAGGAGCAGGCCGATGCCAGGATCAGCAAGCCGGGTAGCAGAAGTCCCTTGTATCGAGGATCTCGCTGTTTCCGGCCCCGATCACTTGGCAACACGCCAATCATCGTTGCCCTCGGTGCCTGCAATTTCGTGCGTCCAGGTGATCGTGCTATAGCTGAAACACACTTCCTCCAGGTGGGTGAAATGACCGTTATTCGGGTCCTGGCAATTGGGCATGATCGATTTCATGTCGACCACGACCGCGCCCTGTATCTCCTGGGTGAAATAGTGCTCGTGCGTACCCTCCGACGAGGTTCGGTACCACTTTATCGTACAGGTCAGGCTTTCACCGGAAACGAGCGCCTGGTATAGCAAGGGCGACGATTTGTCGAAAATCTTGGTTATCTTGATCGGCATGTGAATGCGCGTGCCCGACGGCTGGCCGCTTTGCGCATCGCGCGGGATCGCGATCTGGTGTTCGAAAGCCTGGACCATGAATTCGTCGTCGTGACCTTCCTGGTACAGGTTGCCGACGCTGTCTTCGGATAATGCGCCCTCGGTAATCAATCCCTGCGTTACTCCTTCTACGCTCATATAGGCTGGTATTGGCATGGCTGTGCTCCTACTTGGTTGTTGCGATTCGTTATTTCATTGTTATCAGGTCAGGCGTGCATCGAACTCACGCTTGTCGTTCATGCTCAGTCGTAATCCGGAATAGTCTGTCTCCTCGCCGATTGCGCCCAGGATCTGGGTCGATATCAATGGCAGCAGCGTCTTGTTGACGATATGGTCGATGTTGCGCGCGCCCGATTCGATGTCCTTGCAGCGTGCCGCGATCTGTTCGACGACCTGGTCGTCGTAGTCGAAATCGAGCGCCTGGTTTTGCCTGAGGCGCTTGCCGACCTTGTCGAGCTTCAGCTTGACGATCGAGCCGAGCACCTCGCCTTTCAGCGGGAAAAACGGAATCACGGTCATGCGCGCCAGCAACGCGGGCTTGAAATGGGCCTGCAATTCACCGCGAATCGACTCGCTCAGGTCGTCGGCCGAGGGCATGCTGTCGCCCTCGCACTGCTCCATGATGGTCGCGGACGCGAGATTCGAGGTTAAGAAAATGATCGTGTTCCTGAAGTCGATCTGGCGGCCTTCGCCGTCCGACAGGGTTCCCTTGTCGAACACCTGGTAAAACAGGTTCATGACCTCGAGATCGGCTTTTTCGACTTCGTCGAGCAACACCACGGAATAAGGCCGCTGGCGCACGGCTTCGGTCAGCACGCCACCCTCGCCGTAGCCGACGTACCCGGCGGGCGAACCCACCAGCCGCGATACCGTGTGTTTTTCCTGGTATTCCGACATGTTGATCGTGGTCATGAATTGCTCGCCGCCGAACATGAGGTTGGCGATGCCCAGGGCCATTTCGGTCTTGCCGACTCCGCTCGGGCCGACCAGCAGAAAGATTCCCAGCGGCTGATCCGGATTCTGCATGCCCGCCTTGGCGGTGCGTATCACCGAATCGATGGTATCGATGGCGTGGTCCTGCCCTTTCACCCAGGCTTTCAGGCTCTGATTGAAGTTCAGCAGCGCGGCGGCTTCGTCCTTGACGATGTTGCCTACCGGGACTCCGGTCCAGTCGGATATGACATCGGCAACGACCTCGGCGGTCACCTCGTAGGCAATCTTCGGTTTGTCCTGCTGGTGGCCGTCGAGTTCGCCGATCGCGGCCGCCAGCTCGTCCGCCTTGTCCTTGCCGTCGTCGACCTCGGCACGCAGCGCGATGACCTTGTCGACCAGTTCTTTTTGAACCCGCCAGTCGGCCATGGCAGCTTCGACCTGCTGCTGGCTGGCGTCGATTTCCCGATCCAGCTCCGCGAGACGTTCATCGTCGTGCGCGCGCCCGGTCTTGATGTCCCGTTCCAGCGCGATCTTTTCGCGCTGCTTGATTTGAATCGTCCGTTCCAGGTCTTCGAGCGCGGCCGGCTTCGTCGACAGACTGATGTTGACCCGCGAACACGCGGTATCCAGGGTATCGATCGCCTTGTCCGGCAGTTGCCGGCCGGTGATGTAGCGCGCCGACATCGCCGCCGTGGCCGCGATGGCCTCGTCACGGATGTAAACATTGTGCGCCTGCTCATAGACGCTGCGCAGCCCGCGCAGGATCACCGCGGTGCTGTCGACGGAAGGTTCATCGAGCTTGACCAGTTGAAAGCGCCGCGCCAGCGCCGGATCCTTTTCGAAGTATTTCTTGTACTCGGACCAGGTGGTCGCCGCGATCGTACGCAGTTCGCCGCGCGCCAGCGCAGGTTTCAGCAAATTGGCCGCATCGCCGGTGCCGGCCGCGCCGCCGGCGCCGATCAACGTATGCGCCTCGTCGATAAAAAGTATGATCGGC
>JBFGQE010000367.1:0-2503 GCA_041564355.1 Gammaproteobacteria bacterium
GGCTCGTCCGCGGCCGGGACTGGTACAAGCCCTCGAGCTGCAGGTGCAATCGCCGATTCTCCTGGTCCAGCAGCAAGCGGTCTTTCAGGTAATCGAAGGCGAGCTGCTTGTTGGTGCAATAGGTAATATCGCAGGCGTAGGCTTCGCGGCGTTGCTCGAGGGCCATCCCCTCGACGATGGTGCCGACGGTCAGGCCGAGGCTCTCGTATACCGGCCCCATCCATTTGGCATCGCGCGCGACGAGAAAGTCGTTGACTGTTACCACGTGCACCGGGATTCCGGCCAACGCAGCGGTACAGGCCGGCAAGGTCGCGGTCAGGGTCTTGCCCTCGCCGGTTTCCATTTCGGCGATCATGCCCTGCAGCATCACCCAGCCGCCGTAGAGCTGGACGTCGAAATGACGCATGCCGAGACGGCGCGATGTCATTTCCCGCACGAGGGCGAAGGATTCGGCTACCAGTTCGTCCTTCAGGCCTTCGCCGTATAGCCGCTTGCGAATGGCGTCGACTCGTTGCTTCAGGCTGTTTTCGTCCAGCTGGCCCAGATCGTGTGACTTCCGCTCGACAGCAGCGATGAAGCCGCGGTAGCGCAGGTTTCGACCGCGGACATGCTGGCGCAAAAAACCGCTGACGTTATCGGCCGCGCGCTCGAGCCAGCTATCGCGAACGTCCTCGCGCTCGGGATAGTTGCCGATCGCGCTGCCGGGGCGGAGCAGAGTCGCGCTAGACACCGAAACGCCGCAAAAAGAGCTGCCGCAGCGCGCGCCAGGCTTGCAGGCCCAGCGGCTCGAGGCCATGGTCGAAACGCACGTACATGCGCGTGCCGAGATATTCGGTGCGCCCGTTCGGCGGCAGGTTGATTTCGATCTCGAATACCCGCTCGATCGTCTTGCGCCCTTCGCGATCACCCGGATCGACGGCGAAAGACCCGCCACCCATCGAACCTAGCGCCGCGGTCGGCAACAAGTGTGTACCGCCGGGTATCTCGCGAACGATAGCGGACGGATAAGACTGTGAGTGCCAGCCGGCCGCGCGCACATCCACTTTACGCACCCGTGCCCGCACCAGTCCGATATCGTCCTGCGACACCGCTGCGCGCACGCGAGTATGGTCGTCGCGATTGGTTACGAACGCGACAACTTCGCCCTTGCGAACGAAGCGATCCGGCTGATCCTGCTCGCGCGGCACGATGAACGTGCCCTGGCGCGGGCTGCGAATGACCAGTGCTTCTTTGTGCTCGCGCGCACGCTCGAGATCCTCAATGGCGGCGATCAGTTCCTGGCGCACGATATCGGCTTGCACCCGATCCAGGTTTCTCACCGCGGTCAATTGCGCTTCGAGCTGTTTACGTTGCGCTTCGAGACGCTTGACGCGGGCCTGGGAAACCGGATCTCGGGTCAGGATTAACGGCTGCCCCGGTTCGACCCGGCCATGCCCCTCGGCCAGAAGTTGCACGATAAAGCCATCCGCCTCGGCGCGGACCTGGGATTTGTCCGACGGCCAGGTCACGCCCTCGGCGAGCGTCCACAGCGGCGCCGGCAGGAAAAACAGCAGGCCAACGAGGCCCGCCACGATAGCCGCCGCGATCCCGACCGAACGTTTACGATTGGATTTCAGCCGCGGACTTTTGAACAAGAATGCCATGTTCTTCCCCAGGGGTACAAGAATTTGCGTGATCGTGGCCCATATCGCCAGCGCGACGCCGATGGTAAAAAACTTGCCGCCGACGTAAAGAATAATGACGAACATGATAAACATCCTGTAGCAAAACGCCGCGATGCCATAGACCACGAACCAGAAGCGCTCGCCCGGCGAGTCGGCCGGCGACTCGGCATCGCTCACCCTTAACAGGTAGCGTTGCGCCAAGTAACCCAGGTACTTGTTCGAGCGATTGCCGAGATTCGGAATCTCGAGTGCGTCGGCAAGCACGTAATAGCCGTCGAAACGCAGCAAAGGGTTGCCATTGAACAGCAGCGTCGACACGCCGCTGATCAGCATCACGTTGTAGGCGACGACATGCACGACCCCGGGCTCGACGGCTAGCCAAACAAACAGCGCCAGCGCGCCGAGAAAGACCTCGACCGCAATTCCGGCGGCACCCACCAGCATGCGCCGGTTCTTGTCGCGAAATCCCCAGGCCGACGAAACATCGACGTAGGGTACCGGCATGAACACCAGAAACATGATGCCGATTTCATGCACCTCGCCGCCGGCCAGCTTGGCCGTGTACGCGTGTCCCAGTTCGTGCAATGCCTTGACCACCGGGTAGATGAACCACAGCAAGATCAGGTTCTGCGGTGTCAGCGCCCGGTCGATGATGTTTTCGGTCAGGTCGCTCCAGTGCACCGAGGCCAGCACGACGCCGACAACGGTAACGATCAGCCAGAGCACCGCGGTGTACCTGTTCAACACCAGCCGCGCGAACGGCAGGGTGCGCTGCAGAAACCGTTCCGGATCGAACAGGGGTATGCGAATCGCCATCGGCGTCCAGAAGCGCTGCTTGA
>JBFGQE010000368.1:0-2479 GCA_041564355.1 Gammaproteobacteria bacterium
GGGTCGCCGCAGCGATCTACCTGAGCGAGTACGCCGCCGACAACTGGTTCACGCGGTTGATCAACCTGGCGATCATCAACCTCGCGGGCGTGCCGTCGATCGTCCACGCGCTGTTCGGCGTCGGCGCCTTCGTGCTCTTTTTCGACTTCGGCACCAGCATCCTCGCCGCCAGCCTGACGTTGGCCATCATGACCCTGCCGGTGGTGATCGTGGCGACCCGGGAATCGCTCCAGGCGGTGCCGCTGGCGTTCCGCGAGGCCTGCTGGAACATGGGCGCGACGCGCTGGCAGACGATCCGCCGCGTGGTGCTGCCGAATTCGATCAGCGGCATCCTGACCGGCGTTATTCTCGAAGTCTCGCGCACCACCGGCGAAACCGCGCCGGTCATGTTCACCGGCGCCGCGTTTTTCATCCCGGTACTACCCGAAAGTGTGTTCGACCAGACCATGGCGCTGTCGCTGCACCTGTTCGTAGTTTCGACCCAGGTGCCTAACGTGCCCGAGGCACTGCCCTACGGGGTCGCACTGGTGCTGGTCGGCATGGTGCTGCTGATGAACAGCGTGTCGATCGCGCTGCGCATGTATCTCAGGGGTAAAAAGAAATGGTAAGCACGGCCGAAGAAATGAGCGGTCGCGAAGCCACTTCGGATCCCGGGATCAAGCTCGAGGTTCGTGATCTCGCGATTCATTACGGCGCCGAAACCGCGATCTCCGGCGTTAACCTCGATGTCCGGGAAAACGAGATTTTCGGCATTATCGGTCCGGCCAACGCGGGCAAGACTTCGTTCCTGAAGACGCTGAACCGGATGAACGATTTCAATGCCGGGATGCGAGTCGACGGGGAAATCACCTTCGACGGTATCAACATTCGCGACGTGCGCAACGTTTACGCGCTGCGTAACCGCATCGGCGTCGTATTTCCGCTGCCCGTGGGCCTGCCGCTGACGGTTTACGAAAACGTCGCCTTCGTGCCGCGCCTGCGCGGTATTCGCGACAAGGCCGAGCTCGATGTCATCGTCGAACGCTGCCTGACCCGCGCAGCCTTATGGGAAGAAGTCAAGGATCGACTCGATTCGCTCGGCAGCCTGCTGTCCGGCGGCCAGCAGCAGCGCCTGACGATCGCGCGCGCGCTGTCGCAGGATCCGGACCTGCTGATGCTCGACGAGTTTTCGATCGCGGTCGATCCGGTGACGACGATGCGGATCGAGGACGTGCTGAAAGAATTAAAACATGAAATGACAATTATCCTGGTGACCAACCTGGTGCAGCAAGCCCGCCGGCTGGCCGATCGCACCGCGTTTTTCCTCGAAGGCCAGTGCGTCGAAATTGGCGCCACCGAGGATCTGTTCACCGGCAAGGTGCAGGATTCGCGCACCACCGATTATATCGAAGGCCGTTTCGGTTAGAGGCAATGAGTATGGAAATGAGTGCCGCACCAAGCTTGACGGCAACGGAAGTTCAACCGATGGTTGATCTGGCAATCGACACCAGCGACCTGAACCTTTGGTACGGTGACTTCCAGGCACTGTATGATATCGACCTGGCCATCAAAAAAGGCATCGTGACCTCGATGATTGGCCCTTCAGGTTGCGGCAAGTCGACATTCCTGCGCAGCGTCAACCGCATCAACGAACGCCTGGGCTATGTCACTATCAGCGGCTCGATCGAGGTGTTCGGCAACGATATTTATGCCCCCGAAGTCGAACTCGTGCAGGTCAGGAAACAGGTCGGCATGGTATTTCAGCGCCCCAACCCGCTGCCGACATCGATTCGTGAAAATATCCTTTTTGGCCACAGGCTGCACAACCGCGACAAAAAATACACCCGCGACGACGAGGATGAAATCGTCGAGGAATCGCTACGCCAGGTCTTGCTCTGGGACAAAGTCAAGGATCACCTGAAACGCAGAGCGACGGAACTGTCACTGGAAGAGCAGCAGAAACTCTGTATCGCCCGCCTGCTGCCGGTCAAACCCAGCGTCCTGTTGATGGACGAGCCCTGCTCGGCCCTCGATCCCAAGGGCACGGCCGCAGTCGAGGAATTGATCTGGGATTTGCGCGGCAAGTATTCGATTCTGATCGTCACCCACAACATGGCGCAGGCGCGACGCGCGAGCGAGGAATGTATCTTCATGCTGATGGGCAAGGTCATCGAACACAGCGCCACCGCCGATATGTTCGTAACGCCGGCAAACCAGGAAACGGCCGACTCTATCGAGGGGCGTTACGGTTGAGGACTAACCGGATCTTCTGCCGAAATCTTGCCGCACACCCTGAACATCGTAAGCGGGATACCTCGCGCTGAAGATAATCGACGGCACGAAGTTTCGGACCGATCAATCTGTACTAATGTAAATAGTGCACAGTCGTTTGCATCTCGCCGATTGGGATTTAAAATATCGGCGAGTACCGCGAGCTGTACGCCCCGGCATTCAGGAGTCACGTGTCCAAAACCCTAGTTGTAGACCCCGAAGACCAGAC
>JBFGQE010000369.1:0-2476 GCA_041564355.1 Gammaproteobacteria bacterium
CGCGGTATCGATCGAGATGCTTAAACATCGTTGCCGCTATCCCGGCAAGCCCCTGCTGGTCGAGGACGAGGGACGCCTGATCGGACGCATCAACATGCCGGACGTCCTGTTCGAGGCACTGTTGCGCGCGCCGCGTGCGATCCTGCAGGTCGAGCGCGAGGCGCGCGTGCAACTGATTACCGACGATTATATTCGCCACGCCTGGCCCGCTTACCAGGCGGCGCACGGTGACGCGGCCGAGGAGGCGTTCAGCGGTTTCGTGCTGGTTAATCTCGAGCGTATCAGTAAGCGGCTCGGCGGCGAGCGATACCGGCAGGTCCGGGAGAGTTTCGAAACCGCATTACGGCGATTTTTTGCCAATGGCGATGCGGGAGGCTTTGCCGCCGGAATAGAAATATTGCTCGAACATTATTACGATCCCATGTACCGTTACCAGATCGAATCGAAACGACCCGAGATCGTTTTCGAAGGAGCCGAAGCCGAATTCCTGCAGTGGGCTGAAGAATACTGCGGTGGCTGAACGGAAGGCCAGTTACAGGTTCGAAGTTAACTTACAGGCGCGGAACACCAAGACATGAAAAAAATTGTCCTGCTCGGGGTCTTGCTTGTCATCGTCATCGTATTTTTCCAGTTCGACCTGGGGCAGTACCTGACGCTCGATTACATCAAGGCCCAGCAGCAGCAAATCGACCAGTTCTACCAACAGCATCGCGTGCTCACGCTGCTCGGGTTTTTCCTGCTTTATATCGTGATCACCGGCGCGTCCCTGCCTGGCGCCGCGGTCATGACGCTCGCCGCCGGCGCTATTTTCGGCATCGTTAACGCTGTCGTGCTGGTCTCGTTCGCAAGCACAATCGGTGCGTCGATCGCATTTCTCTTGTCACGCTACCTGTTTCGCGAAAGCGTGCAGAGTCGGTTCGCGAGAACGCTGAATTCGATCAATGCGGGGATCGATCGGGACGGTGCCTTTTATCTTTTTGCGCTGCGTCTCGTACCCGCTTTCCCGTTCTTCGCGATCAACCTGGCGATGGGCCTGACCTCGCTGCGACTGTGGACTTTTTTCTGGGTCAGCCAGCTCGGTATGCTGGCCGGCACGATCGTTTACGTAAACGCCGGAACCCAGCTCGCGCAGATCGAATCGGCCAGCGGGATTTTCTCCAGCGAGATTATCCTGTCGTTTCTGCTGCTCGCGATGCTGCCTTTCATCGGGCGCAAGATCATCGAGTTGATCAGGACCCGCAAGGCGCTTGGCGGCCTGACCCCGCCGGCCGAGTTCGATACTAACCTGGTTGTGATCGGCGCGGGCTCGGCCGGTCTGGTTACCGCGTACATCGCCGCCGCGGTCAAGGCGAAGGTAACCCTGGTGGAAAAGAACAAGATGGGTGGCGACTGCCTCAACTACGGTTGCGTGCCGTCGAAAGCAATGATCCGCTCGGCCAAGTTCATGTCGCATGTCGCCCGCAGCCGGGAATTCGGAATAAAGAAAGCTTCGGCCGAGTTCGATTTTGCCGAGGTCATGGAGCGCATCCAGGAAGTGATCCGCAAGATCGAACCACATGACTCGGTCGAGCGCTACACCGGGCTCGGCGTCGACGTCGTGCTGGGCGAGGCGCGGATCACCTCGCCGTGGACGGTCGAGGTCGACGGCAAGACCTTGCGCACGCGTAATATCGTCATCGCTACCGGCGGAGAACCGTTCGTGCCGCCGATCGAGGGTATCGACAAGGTCGATTACTACACCTCGGATAATCTCTGGGGAATGCGGGAACGGCCGCGCAAGCTCGCCGTGCTGGGCGGCGGGCCCATTGGCGCGGAGTTGACCCAGGCATTCGCGCGCCTCGGAGTCGAGGTCACCCAGGTCGAAATGCTGCCGCGTATCCTGTCGCGCGAGGATCCGGAAATATCACAGCTGGTGCAGGAAAAATTCGAATCCGAGGGCATCCGCGTGCTCACCGGTCACGAGGCCAGGCGTTTCGTCAGGCGCGACGGCAAGGAATTCCTCGTTGCCAAGCACGATGACGGGGAGGTCGAAATCGAGTTCGACACGCTCATCGTCGCGGTCGGCAGGAAACCGCGCAGCCGCGGTTTCGGTGCGGAAGAGGTCGGCGTGCGGCTGAACCGGAATGGCACGATCGAGGTCAACGAGTACCTGCAAACGAGGATCCCGACGATTTACGCCTGTGGCGACGTCACCGGTCCGTACCAGTTTACCCATGTCGGCGCCCACCAGGCTTGGTACACCTCGGTCAATTCCCTGTTCGGCATTTTCAAGCGCTTCAAGGCCGATTACTCGGTCATTCCCTGGGCGACCTTCACCGAGCCGGAAGTGGCGCGCGTGGGGTTGAACGAGACCGAGACGAAAGAACAGGAGATCGAGTACGAGGTGACACGTTACGGGATCGACGATCTCGATCGTGCGATTGCCGACAGCGAGGCTCACGGCTTCGTCAAGGTGTTGACCGAGCCGGGCCGCGAC
>JBFGQE010000370.1:0-2464 GCA_041564355.1 Gammaproteobacteria bacterium
CGAACATGCCAGCGCGGAGGTACACCTGCTCAAGCCGGAGTACGAGTTCTGGCAGCATGAACTGGACCGACCCAGCCTGCATCACGGGGGTGACGAATTGCGTCTCGGCGATACGACGATCACGATGCTGCACACGCCGGGCCATACGCCGGGCTCGGCCTGTTACCAGCTGGGCAACGAAATCATCACCGGCGATACCTTGTTCGTGTTCGGTTGTGGACGCTGCGATTTAAAGGGCGGCAGCCCGGAGGACATGTTCGTTACCTTGAAAAACATGAAGCAACGCCTGCCGCAGGATATGCTGATCCACCCGGGCCACAATTACTCGGTCAAACCGACCAGCACGCTCGGCGAAGAAATCGAAGGCAATCCGTTCATGCACTACGACGACGAGGAGGCCTTCGTCAATTATCGCCAGCACGTTCACGACCGGACCCGCGACGAGCCCTATTCCGCGGTCAGCCGGCAGCAGCTGAAGATCGCGAACCTGCTCTAGCGCGCAGCCGAAACCACCGGTCTGCAGCGCGTTTCGCGTAACAAAATCGCAAATACCAGCGCCAGCCCGTTCATCACCAGCAGGCTGCTGAACGCCAGCCGATAAGCTTGCGCCGAGTAGACGCGGGCGCCATCCAGCAGCGCGCCATCCCAGTTCAAATCGAGCAGCCAACCAATCAGCGGCTGCATTACCGCGCCGGATCCGACCACGCACATATTCATCAGGCCGAGTGAGGTGCTGCTGTAATCCGGAAGGTTCAGTTCCTTGACCGAACCGAAACAGACGGTCATCGCGCTGCCGCCCGCGCCGATGACGAAAATCGTCAACATCAGGCCCTGCGTCGAGGTCGGGGTCATGTAGAGCAGCAGCGCCAGCGCAAGCATTGCGAGCGTAGCGCCGCAGAGCAACACCGGGTTACGCCGTCCGATCCGATCGGACCACCATCCGCAAAACGGCGAAAACAGGGCCCAGCCGACAAATATCATCGAGGTTATCCCGGCCGCTTCGGCAGTCGAGTAACCACGACTCGAATGCAGCCAGGGCACGCCCCAGAGACCACCGAAGCCGAGCATCGTGGCGGCCATGCCGAAACCGATCACCGAGCAAATCCAGGTTTGCCGGTTGGTGGTCACGACGCGCAATCCGGACATTATCCCGGGCCGCGGCCCCTGCCGACGTTGTTCGCGACTGCGTTGCGGAACGAGGAAAAAAATCGACACCGCGAGCAGCACCGCCAGCGCGGCCAGCACCAGCATCGTGCTGCGCCAGCCGATGACTTCGACCAGTTGGCGCAGCGGCGCCTGGCCGAAGATAGCGCCGCTCATGCCGACCGATTGCAACAGGCCGGCCAGCATCGCGTACTGCGCCGGGCGAAACCAGTAACCGGCAATGGCCAGCGTACCGACGAAGCCGAAGGCGACCGTGGCCCCGATCAGCGCGCGACCGATCGATGCCGAGAGCAGCGAATCGCTGAAGGCGAAGGCGAACGACGCGAGCCCGCAAAGCAACGCGGCCAGGCTCATCAGTTTGCGCGGACCGTAGCGATCGGTGAGCATGCCGACCGGCAGCTGGATCGACGCGTAGGCGTAAAAGTAGAACGCGGATAACGACCCCAGCGCGGCGCCGCCGACCGCGAAATCGCGCATCAATTCGCTGGTCATGACGCTCGGCGACACGCGCTGCACGAACGCATAGGCGAAAAACAGGGTGCCGAGCGCAAAGGCGATAATCGCCTTGTCCCGGGAAACGACTGGGATCGAGCCTGCCACCGGCCTTCGGCTCAGCGCTCGGCGCTGCTAGCCGGGAGCGCAGCGAGCCGGGTCAATCCAGGCTGCCAAAAACGCGGCGCAGTAACTTGGTCGTGCGCGCGGCCGGGTCCGCGCGTATGCGCGCTTCCTCTTCGGCGATCAGGACGAAAAGCCCGTCGATGGCTCGCCGCGTCGCGTAGCCGTCCAGATCCGGATCGACATTCCAGTTCAACGGCAGCTCGTTGTATTTTTCGGCCAGTTTTTCGTAGTAACGCGTTGCGCTGGTCTGGTCGAGGGTATCCTGCACTACCGGCAGGAATGCGTCGAACAGGTCGTCACGCGTGTTGCGTTCCAGGTAGCGCGTCGCCGCGTCGGGCGCGCCGTTCAGAATCTCGAAGCCATCGCTGATCGACATGGACGTGATCGCCCGGATGAAGATCGGCTTGGCGCGGGCCGCGGCGAGCTCGGCGCTGCGATTCAGTTGCGCGACGAAACGATCGATTTCGCTACCGAAACCGATCTTGCGCAGAGTCTTTTCGGCAGTGGCGAAATCGGGCGGCGTTTCGATTTTGAGTTTCGGGTTATTCAGGTAGGCGCCCTGCACCGCCGCGGACGCGGAGCCAAGCGAGATGCCGCGTGCCAGCGTATCTTTCAATGCCTGGATGACTTCTTCTTCACCGAGTGGAATTTCCTCGGCGCTCGCGCTCAGAATCTCGAACGA
>JBFGQE010000371.1:0-2443 GCA_041564355.1 Gammaproteobacteria bacterium
CACTCTCGCAGCGATCGCTGCATTCGCAATCTCATCCGCCACCATGGCCGCCCCGGTCAATATCAATACTGCGAGCGCGACGGAAATCGCCGCCGCGCTGAACGGAATTGGATTGAGCAAGGCGCAGGCCATCGTCGACTACCGCGAGGCCTTTGGCCTGTTCACGCGCGCCGACGAGATCGTATTCGTGCGTGGCATCGGTGAAACGACTTATGAAAAGAACAAGAGCGATATTCTTGTCGAGTAATTAGTCGTCAGGGAAGAAATTTCGGCAGGGACGCCGACTCTGAATTCGTTTAATCAACCAGGCAGGGAGCAGGTTATGAGCAGGGGAATCAACAAGGCCGTCATCGTCGGTACGCTGGGCAAGGATCCCGAGATCCGTTACGCGGCTAATGGCAACGCCGTGGTCAATATCAGCGTGGCGACCAACGAGGCCTGGAAGGACCGGGAATCCGGGGAAGCGCGCGAGCGCACCGAGTGGCACCGTATCGTGATCTTCGGCAAGCTGGGTGAAATTGCCTCGCAGTACCTGAAGAAAGGCTCGCAGGCTTACTTCGAGGGCCGGATCAAAACCAGCAAGTGGCAGGACGCCTCCGGCAACGATCGCTACACCACCGAAATCGTCGCCAGCGAAATGCAGATGCTGGGTCGGCGGACACGGGCGGAGTAGCCTGCTGCGCCGGCCAAATTCAAACTCGCTTTAAGTCATGGGTGCAAGTAAAATACGCGGTTTCCCAGACCCATTAGAGCAGATTCGGAGCGAGGCATGGCCAGAGGCGTAAACAAAGCAATTATCGTTGGAACACTGGGGCAGGACCCGGAGGTCAGGTATACCGCAAACGGCAGCGCGGTGGCTAATCTCAGCGTCGCGACCAACGAATCCTGGAAGGACAAGTCGACCGGCGAAATGCAGGAACGCACCGAGTGGCACCGCATCGTGATGTTCGGCAAGCTCGCCGAGATCGCGCAGCAATACCTGAAGAAAGGCTCGCAGGCGTATTTCGAAGGCCGCATCCAGACGCGCAAGTGGCAGGATCAAAGCGGTAACGACCGCTACAGCACCGAGATCGTCGCCAACGAAATGCAGATGCTCGGCGGTCGCGGCGGCGGCGGTGCGCCGATGGAATCGGGCGGCCAGTCGCAGTCGCAAGCGAAACCGGCAACGGCCGAAACCGCGCCGATGGACGACGGTTTTGACGATATACCGTTCTAGTTTCAGGCATGATGGGTAAACCGATGATCCCGCGGCCGGTCCGCGGGATTCTTTATTGGACGTGGCGTTTGGCATGACTTGTTACGATGTCTTCAACGGCGATGCGGATGGAATCTGCGCGTTGCAGCAGCTGCGCCTGCAAAGCCCGCGCGAGGCCGAACTCATCAGCGGCCTGAAACGTGACATCGACCTGCTGTCGCGGGTCACGCCCGCGGCCGGTGACGAGATTACCGTGCTCGATGTCTCGCTGGAGCAGAATCGTGACGCGCTGCTGGCCGCGCTCGAGGCCGGGGCCAGCGTGTTTTACGCGGACCATCATTTTGCGGGTGAAATCCCGCGGCACGATGCGTTCGAGTGTCATATCGACGTGGCCGCGGATACCTGCACCAGCCTGATCGTGAATCGAATTCTCGACGGCGCGCAGGCGCCCTGGGCCGTGGTCGGCGCGTTCGGTGACAACTTCGACGAACCCGCACGCACCCTGGGGACGTCGATCGGGCTGGACCCGCGCCAGCTCGACGAAATGCGCCAGCTCGGGATTTGCCTGAACTATACTGGTTACGGTTTCGAACTGGACGACCTCTGCTTCCACCCGGTGGAATTATTCAGGCTGGTGCGTCCGTACGCGGACCCGCTCGAGTTCGTTCGCAACGAGACCGGGTATGCAGCATTGCGCGAACAATACGAGGACGATATGAAGCGTGCAAAAACCGCGCAGGCCGACTCTGAGTCGGTGGCGGGTGCGGTCTACAGACTGCCCGACGAGGGCTGGGCGCGGCGCATTGTCGGTGTCATGGGCAACGACCTGGCGCAGCAGTATCCCGCGCGTGCGCATGCCCTGCTGGTCGACATGGGCGACGGCCATTACCGGGTCAGCGTGCGCGCGCCCTACGCGCGCAAGCAGGGCGCGGACGAATTGTGCCGGCGGTTTCCGGGCGGTGGCGGGCGCAAGGCCGCGGCCGGTATCAACCAGCTCGCGCAGGCCGACCTCGACGAGTTTATCGAATGTTTCCATCGACAATTTAGCGACGCAGCATGACCGAGCACGAAAAAAGCAGCAACGTGGTGTGGCACAACGCGACCGTAACCCGGGATCGCCGCGAGCAGCAAAACGGGCACCTGGGCGGCCTGTTCTGGTTTACCGGCCTGTCGGGCGCGGGCAAGTCGACGCTGGCGCACTCGGTGGAAGAGAAACTGCACCAGCAGGGCTACCGCACTTTCGTGCTC
>JBFGQE010000372.1:0-2443 GCA_041564355.1 Gammaproteobacteria bacterium
AAACCCTGCCTGGCCCGACCGGCGAGAGCAACCGGCTGCGGCTATATCCGAAAGGCACGATTCTGTGCCTGGGGCCGAGTACCGAAATAGCGCTTGCGCAAGCCGCGCAAGCACTCGGCGCGGGCTGCGCCGCCGTGATCGTCGCGCCCGAAGCGAGCCAATCCGCGCAGGCGCTGATCGACGCCGGTGCGCCGCTGGCGGTATTCGATGGCACGGTTGACGCGGCGACGCTGGAGACGCTCGACGGCGTCGCCGCGGTAGCCGCCGCCGGCGTCTCCGACTGGACGCGTGCGTTGCGCCAGGCGCTCGCCGCCAGGCCGGGCGCGATCGTACCGCTGGTCAACCAGGTGATCGCGCCCGAGCGCTACGTGCTCGAGCGCCACCTTTGCATCGACACGACCGCCGCCGGCGGCAACGCCAGCTTGCTCGCGTCGGTCGACTGATTTCGGGTCAGAGCAACATTTTTCGGCCGGGTCATTGGCCCGTAATAAATTTTGCTCTGACCCGAATTTGCCCGCAGGCAAATGCGCCTGGCGACAGCTTCTTGATTGCTTCGGATACCTTTGTTATCGAGAAGGATATCGGGGATTTAAAGAATATCCGCCCAAAGATAAGTCGTCGGCACGCCCTCGTGGGTAACGGTGAATTTGTCGCAATCGTCGAATACCACGGTGGCGGTGCTGGCCGCGGCGCCCATCAACTTGATCGTTCCCGATGCCGGCACGCCGCCCGGGCAATTGTTGTAATCGATCGATGCATCGATCGTAAAGTACCCGTGATTTGGATGGAAGACGATGGCGTCGACATCGAAGGACGATCCCGCGGTATTAATCACGATGGTTATCTCGACCCGATATACCTTGCCGTCCAGGCCGACGTAATCCGAAAACACGTCGCAGCTAAGTGGCGTTCCGCTGCACTCGACAGTCATGTTGATCGTCTGCGACTCATTCTGATAGGTGACCTTGAAATTGATGTAGCGCATGTCGAGCGATGTAATGGTCGAACCGCTGATCGTAGCCTTGAATGCGACCGTCCCGTTCAACTTCGCGCCGTTACCGCCGGTCACGACGCAATTCGCGAACACGATGGTGCCCTCGGTACCGTCGTTGTTTTGATCCAGCTCGGCATATCCCGAGTCGCATATCGCAAGCGGTTGCTGGGCAATTTGGGCTCGCGCGGCCGCCGTGGTCTGCAATTGCGCGATCAGCGTCGCCGCGAGGTTTGACTCGATCACCGCGCCCCTGGGCGAAAACGGACTGGCGTTGTTGGCTGAATTGGCGACGATGGCCTGATTCGTGCCGCCGGTTCCGCCAACGGCGAGATCTCTGGCATTGGTCGCGTTGACGGTCGCGGCCGATTTCGATCCGGTGTAGACGATGCCTTCGTCGTCATTGTCGCCCCCATCCCCGCCACTACAGGCGCTCAGGTTCAGGCTGGCCAGCAAGATAATCGGTATTACGAATTTCGAATCCATTTCATCACTCCCCGCGAACGGGCCCATTTCCAATCAGAACACTATGTATACACCACGCGGACTCGGGGGGTAGGTAAATTTTTGGAAAAACAACACCAAGTGAAAACGAGATGCATTCGCGTCACGGGTACGTGTCTCGTTGTCACCGGCCCTTCCGTTCTCTCCCGTCTGTGAGTTCAGGCGACGAATTTCGGGTCAGAGCAACAAACCCGAATTTATGCTCTAACACGAACTTTGTGCGAACCGCGCCGAATCGGTTCAGGAAGCAGCGCGGTGGATTCGCGGAGCCGAACGAATCAGCATTTGCGTGTAGTCGGACTGCGGCGATTCGATCAGTTTCTCGGTATCCTGTTCCTCGACCAACTTGCCGGATTTCAGCACGCCGATGCGGTGCGCCATCACGCGCACGACCGCGAGGTTGTGGGTGATGAAGAGATAAGTCAGCCCGAGGTCGCGCTGCAGCTGCTTCAACAGGTTCAGTACCTGTGCCTGCACCGACACGTCGAGCGCCGAGGTCGGTTCGTCGCAGACGATGAAATCGGGCTTCGACGCGAGCGCACGCGCGATCGAGATGCGCTGGCGCTGGCCGCCCGAAAACTCGTGCGGGTAGCGCTTCGCATCCGAGGCCGACAGGCCGACCTGCTCGAGCAATTCGCGCACGCGCGCCTGCTCCGCAGCCTGGTCCTCGGCCAGGCGAAACACCCGAATCGGCTCGGCGAGAATGCTGCCGACGCGCCAGCGCGGATTGAGCGATGCGTACGGCGACTGGAACACCATCTGCAGGCGCTGGCGGATGCGCCGATGCTCGGCTTGCGACAGGCGCTCGTCGTGCAGGTCGTGACCGTCGATCAGGACCTTGCCTTTGGTCGGCGTCAGCAGGCCGACGGTCATGCGCGCGATCGTCGACTTGCCCGAGCCGCTCTCGCCGACCAGCGCGAAGGTCTTGCCGCGCTCGATGCTGAACGA
>JBFGQE010000373.1:0-2417 GCA_041564355.1 Gammaproteobacteria bacterium
CACCGGTCATTTACTCGCCGAAACCAGCTCCAAGCACGCCAAAAATCGCATCATGGTCGACACGGTCAACCTGCGCAACAGTACCGACGCGGCAATCCAGGAAGTCTTTTCGACGAAGAACCGGGGATACGTGCTCGGCAGCGGCCAGGTTCTCGGTTACGCCAAATCGGCCGGGCCGGAACTATACCGCACCGTGGTGACGCGCTTTCCCGGATTCGGCTGGTCGGTCATCGTGCAACAGCCGACATCGATCGCGCTGGCGCCGATCGAGGGCCTGCTCTCGGTGCAGGCCAGCCTGCAGGCCTCGAAGCAGCAGATGGTGGTCATTCTGGCGCTGGTAATCGTTACCGTTTTCGTGCTCGCGATCGTCATTGCCGGGATGTTGTCGAAAGCAATTACCCAACCGCTGCTGGATCTGCGCGAACTCGCCGACGCGGTGAGCAAGGGCGACACGTCGCGCACCATCGTGGTTAACTCGGACGACGAAATACAGGACGTGGCGCAGGCCTTCGAGCGCATGCGTACCAGCGTTTCGATCATCATGAAACGAATCAAGGAGATGAAAACAGGTCGCAAATCGGCGTGAACTTTCAAATCTCCATTGCATTCGCCCGCGCGGGATTTTGTGCTGCGCGCCCGCGCCATCGGCCAGTGCCGGGGTCAGGCTAGATGGCATCGCAATTCGTTTCCAAGGCCCGCCTGTTCGAGCAGCTCGCCGAAATCATCGAGCAACAGGAAACCGGCTTCCTGACGATTCTGACCGACACCAACCGCTCGGTCCTGCTGCGTTTTTCGCGCGGCAAGCTGACCCGCCTGCATTGTCGTTCGAAAGAGGCGGGCGAGGCGATCCAGGTGCTCGCCGAGAGCGCAATGGTGAAGTACACCTACGCCTCGGCACCGGAAGATACCGAACCCGAACTGATGCCCGCCGACAGTTTCCTGCAGCTTATCGATCCGGGCGGCGACGCCGCCGCGGCGGCCGGCTCGACGGCAATCGTTTCGAGCAGCGGCAGCGCGGACAACGACCCGATTCGCGCGCAGATGCTCGAAATCGCGACCGAGTACATCGGCGTCATCGCCGAGATGATTGTCGACGAGGCTTTCGAGGACGATCGCGACGTCGCGCAGGCGATCGATTACATCTGTCAGACCATCCCGGACGCGAACCAGTCGCGTGCTTTTCGCGAGGCCGCGCGCGAACATTTTTCGTCGATCAAGTTCTGATTCCGGCCGCGCCGGTGATCCCCCGATTCAGGAAATCATCTGGTAATAAATATTCTGCGGATGCTCCGCCTCGATGAAGAAATACCAGCGCTCAACCACGAGCCCGAGGAACTGCAACACGAACGCGAGGGTAAACCAGATCAGCGGATTTTCGTCGCCGAACCAGAGCAGCCCGGCGGGCAGGATAAACGCGGCGGCCAGGAAAAAGCGCCGCGCCAGAGTCACCACCCCGGGTCCGAAATCATGCATGAACGCGCGCGTATTGAAACTGCCACCCATTGCGCCCTGCGCCAGTTGACGGATACTGGGATGATGCAGGCCAAGCGCCGACTGGATCGTCGAAGGGCTGCGCAGTCGCCGATTACGCAGTAAGGCGCTCCAGCGTCCGACGAAGGCGCACAGGGTAAGAAACACGGCCATGTCGCTGAAATAGCCGAAATAGGCATCCTGTTGAAAGGCGGAGAGCAGCGCGGCGAGGGTAAAGCCGGAGGCGCTGCCCATCAGGAAAAAATTCAGCACGGTTAATGGGCTGTGCCACTGTCGCAGGAACGGCAGGCAGGCGTAGATCATCGCGGTGCAAACGAATAACGCCAGCACCGCAATCAAGGCGGCGAAGCCGAGCAGCGCGCTCAAATCAACCGGCAGGTTGCCGAGACGAAACAGTGCCGCCGATGCAGAGTGATATTGCGCCAGCCCCCAGGCAAAAATCAGGATCATCGCCAGTGGTAAGGCGATGACTTCCCGGGACAACCACGAAGTTCGCCACATCGCGGCCGCGCGCCAGGCCCGCTCGGGATGCGCGAGATGAAAAAACGAGGCCGCCAGTCCCGCCACCAGCAGCCCCAGGCTCAGCAGGGCCGCTGCGATGGCCGGCCTGCCGTCGGCCCGGTCGAGGATATTCAACAGGGCAAAGCATTCGGCGCTGAAATAAGCCAGGAACAGGCCCTGCCCGGCGCCGATCAGCGTGGTCAGGAAAATCACCGAAATGGCCGGCTTCATCGTCTGCTCCGGGTTACCAAGACGTCGAATCGTCGAGCGTGGTGCGGGTGGTCGGCGCACGCTGCCCGCGGTCTTCCTTGTTCAGCGGATTATCCGCCCGCTGCAGGTCTTCGTCGCGCACGGTGATATCGACCTTGCGCCTGGGCAGATAATGATTGGCCGGCGCGGTTCCCCATTCCGGCATCAGCTGATAG
>JBFGQE010000374.1:0-2354 GCA_041564355.1 Gammaproteobacteria bacterium
CCGGCACGTTCGGCAGCATCAGTGCGACCGTGTCGTCGTCACCGATGCCGAGTTTTTGCAGCGCCGACGCGAAGCGGCGGCAGCGCACGTAGGTTTCGGTCCAGCTCTGGCGTCGCTCGCCGTAGATCAGCGCCGGGTGATCGGGGTAGACCGAGGCCGCGCGCTCGAGGAACGTCAGCGGCGACAGCGGCGTGAAATTGGCGGGATTCTTGTCGAGGTCCGTCGAGTACTGCGAAGTCGTCATACGGTCACGCGTCTTTCCAGGTCGGCTGGCGTTTTTCGATGAACGCGTCGATGCCCTCGCGCGCGTCGTGCGAATCCATGTTGCAGGCCATACGCTCGCTGGCGTAGGCGTAGGCTTCGGCCAGGTCGAGCGGCAATTGCTGGTAGAACATGTCCTTGCCAAGGCGGATCGCATGGCTCGACTTGGCGGCAATTTTCAGCGCGAGCTCGGCGGCCGCGGTCTCGAGCTCGGCGGGTGGCACGACCGCGTTGACGAGGCCCCAGTCGTGGGCCTGTTCGGCCGTGACGAAATCACCGGTCAGCAGCATTTCGAGCGCGCGCTTGCGCGGCAGATTGCGGCTGAGCGGCACCGCCGGGGTCGAGCAGAACAACCCGAGGTTGATGCCGGAGACGGCGAAGCGGGCCTCGCTCGACGCGACCGCGAGGTCGCAGTTGGCGACCAGCTGGCAGCCGGCCGCGGTGGCGATGCCGTTGACTCGCGCGATGACCGGTTGCGGTAATCGGTTGATCGACAGCATCATGCGGCCGCACCGGTCGAACAGCGACTGGTGGTAAGCGCGGTCTTCGCGCTGGCGCATTTCCTTGAGATCGTGGCCGGCGCAAAAAGCCTTGCCGCTGCCGGCGAGGATCACCACGCGGACCGTGTCGTCGGTGGCGATTGCGTCGAGCGCTTGCTGCAAGCCGGTCAGCATCGCTTCCGACAGCGCGTTGTACTGCGCCGGCCGGTTCAACGTCAGCGTGGCTATGCCGTCGGCGTCGTCACGCAGCAGAATCGGTTCGTCAGTCACCTGGTCGGCAGGTGCGCTCATGTTTCGGCCTCCTGGAATTTTCGTCGCAAGTAAATAGAAAAATAGTCGCCGTAGCGTTGCTGCAAATCGGGCAGCTTCCAGTCATTGCCCGTCACCTTACCGCGACACAGCTTGCTGCCGCAATGGCAGTCGAGCGTGTAATCGTCGGAGCGTTCCATCGCATAGTCGTGGAAGAGTTCCTCGCCGGCGGCGATGTCGCGCAGCGCGACGTAGATCACGTTGCCGCGAAAACCGACGTGGGGATCACAGGAATGATTGATCATGACCGACATGTCAAACACCTCGTCGGGCGCGCGCGGGGCAATGTAGAAATCGTCTTCGATTTGCAGCGCATAGTCGCCGGCGGTCGCGGTGACCTGTTCGATTTCGTCTCGCGTGACGACGTGGCCGGCCTTGATCGCGACGATTTCATCCTTCGCGATTGGCGCGCGCGCGACCACGCCGCGCCCCGCGAGCGTATCGTCGCGCACCTCGATCTTCGGCGACCGCCAGGTCTTCATCGCAACTCCCTACTCCGAACCCGCGATTCTACCATCACCCCCCTAATTTTTGCTCAGAGCAACAATTGCACGAAAATTCAAAAAGTGTCTAATTGTTGCTCTGAGCAATAACTCGGGCAATCGTTCATTACTTGCGGCGATCCGGGGTCGGCTTGGGGCCAGGCCGCAACAGGCGAGTTCTTTGGCCACTCTGCTTTTCGACGGTATCCTTGAAGTCATCGCAACCAAGAACCAACCCCTTGTTGGTTGCGGTTCTGATCGCCTCGATGCTCACTGAGTCGATTAGGTCGTCGAATAACCGTCGGTATGCCTGTTGGCGCTCTTGATCCGTGGAAGCCAACTCGATGTAAAGCGGATGCGGGCTTATCAAATTGGATTCTATCGGCGAGGTATTCACGTTGTAACTGGACCAACGATAGTCCGCGGGGTGTTGCACCATGCCTGCTCGCACGGGGTTCAGTTCTATATAGCGTTGGCATGTAAAGAAATAGTCCTCCGTCTGGATCAGGCACGATTTAAACCGGCCCTCCCATAGCGTGCCGGATCTCGAATATCTTTTATTGAAATACCTGACATAGCGGGCTCCAACGTATTGCATCATGCTCGAAACGCCGTCGTCAGTGCGGGGCGTGACTAGCAAATGAACATGGTTCGTCATCAATACCCAGGCGTGGATATCCACGCGGTACCTGATAGCGGCATCGCGGAGGATACCAATGTAGGTTGCTCGATCTCCGTTCGACTCGAAACAATTGGTTCGGTTGTTGCCGCGCTGAATGATATGTACCGGGATCCCGGCCGG
>JBFGQE010000375.1:0-2332 GCA_041564355.1 Gammaproteobacteria bacterium
CAAAATATTCCCATCGATAGAGCTGCTTGTCGGAAAGCCGGTTGGCCGCGCGCAGGGAATCGACGACACAGCTGAACGGAATAATCGGGTAGCCATCGATTAACAGGATGCCGATCGTTTCCGAATTATCGCTGATGTTGCCGCCCTCTGATGATTTCTCTTACTAATCAAGGACATTCTAACTAATTTGATCTCCGCGACAACTGCATTCTTGGCGGCAGGAAATGCAGAATGGCGCGGGCAAACAGTTCCGGGTCGCGCTTGGGTCAGCCCGGTAATAGCGCTAAAATCATACTAGCCGGCTGACCCACCAAACAGTCGAAGGACTAGCGGGAGTAAACCATGAGTGAACCCAGCAGAGGATCGAGAGGCCGACGTGGCCGCGGAGGCCGCGAGGATCGACGCGCGGCTGCAAACGAGTCGGTTCCGAGCAAGCCTTACATCACGCGCAAGGTCCCCCGATTCGAGGTTCTCGACGAAGAGGGTCTTGTCCTGATCGAAAACAATGCCGATACGATACTCGAAGAGATCGGTATCGAGTTTCGCGGCATGCCCGACGCGCACGATCGATTCAAGCAGGCCGGCGCCGACGTCAACGGCGAGCTGGTTCGATTCCCGCGCGGCATGTGTCGCTCGATCATCCAGGCTTCCGCACCCGCCGAATATACGCAGCACGCGCGCAACCCCGCGCGCAGCGCGCAAATCGGCGGCGACAACACCGTGTTCGTGCCGGCTTACGGCAGTCCCTTCGTATTCGATCTCGACAAGGGACGCCGCTACGCAACCCTCGAGGATTTTCAGAATTTCGTCAAACTGGCCTATGTCTCGCCGAGCCTGCACCATTCCGGCGGCACGATTTGCGAGCCGGTCGACATCCCGGTGAACAAGCGCCACCTCGACATGGTTTATACGCACATGCGTTATTCCGACAAGCCGTTCATGGGATCGGTCACCGCGCCGGAGCGAGCCGAGGACACGGTCGAGATGATCAAGATCATGGCTGGCGACAACTACCTCGACCCCGAATCCGGGCGACCGCGTACCTGGGCGACGAGCCTGATCAACGCCAACTCGCCGATGACCTTCGACGACACGATGCTCGGCGCGGCCAAGGTTTACGCGGAAAACAACCAGGCGACGATCATCACACCCTTCATCCTAGCCGGCGCAATGTCGCCGGTCACCGTGGCCGGTACCGCGGCGCAAACACTGGCCGAGGCGCTTGCCGGCATGGCCTATGTACAGCTGGTCAATCCCGGCGCGCCGGTGATATTCGGCAGCTTCGCCAGTTCGATGTCGATGCAGTCGGGCGCTCCGACTTTCGGCACCCCCGAACCGGCGCTGGTGCTTTACGTGATGGCCTCTCTGGCGCGACGTCTCGGCGTTCCCTTCCGCTCCGGAGGAGGACTCTGCGCGTCCAAGCTGCCCGACGCCCAGGCCGCGTACGAGTCAGCCAACACGCTGATTCCGGCGGTCATGGCCGGCGTGAACTTCGTCCTGCATACCGCCGGATGGATGGAAGGCGGGCTCGCCATGGGCTACGAAAAATTCATCATGGACGCGGACCAGGCGGCGATGATGGAAATCTTTCTCGGTGGCGTAGACCTGTCGGAGAACGGCCAGGCCATGGATGCGATCCGCGAAGTTGGGCCCGGGGTCCACTTCCTCGGCTGTAGCCATACGCAGCGCAACTTCAAAACCGCGTTCTATCGCTCCGCGATTACCGACAACAATTCCTACGAGCAGTGGCAATCCGAAGGCAGCCTGGATCATGCGCAACGCGCCAACGCGCGGTACAAGAAACTGCTCGCCGGTTACACGGCGCCGCCGATCGACCCTGCCGTCGACGAAGCCTTGCTCGAATTCATCAAGCGGCGCAAGGATTCGATGCCCGATTCAATGACCTAGCGGTCGGGGCGCGATTGACGCCCCGCCGTGGCCGCGTCGATATCCTGAAGTCCTGCAACCACCGCTCGTCATTCTGACAGGGCGCACTGCAAATCCCTGACAAGCCCTTCGCGGCCTGCGTTTCGATCGCCCGCGGGCGGCTAAATATGTCGTGCAAAAACGCGAATTAGCGTCTAGTATTTTGCGCTCCGGTTGAGGCGTGATCCCATTTGCGCCCGCCTTCGGTACAATCAAATCCATGAGCGACTCGAAAGCCGACCCAAAACCCGAGCACTTCGGTTTTTTCCTGGTTCCCAATTACTCGATGATTGCTTTTTCATCGGCTATCGAACCCTTACGCATGGCCAATCGTGACGCCGACCGCGAACTTTATCGCTGGAGCCTTTACACGATCGACGGCCTGCCCGAGAAAGCCAGCAACGGG
>JBFGQE010000376.1:0-2328 GCA_041564355.1 Gammaproteobacteria bacterium
ACCCGGAAGAGGCGGTCGGCTTCGGGAGCGAAAACACGTCGGGGCCCCGCCTCGCAGGCGCCGCCGGGACCCCCATGCAGAACCACGACCGGGATGCCGTCCGGGTTACCGCATTCCTCGAGATACAGGGTATGCAGGTCCGAGACCGGTAAACGCCAGGTTTTGGCGGGTTGAATGGCCGGGAAGAGCATGCGCGACCTCTCGTTTTCCTTTGCTTGGGTAGGACCAGGCCTACAGGATTATTGGTATTCCGCCGACAAGTACAAAGACCGGCCACGATTTCCACCCGGCGCTCGTCGTGCGAGTATACTAGCACGACCAATGGACAGGTCGACAGGCAAGGGAAACGCCACCTGAAAAGGGATGCGAACTCACGGAATTCGCCGCTTTGGGTCTGCGCAATCTCTCCTCGAGGTCATTCCGAGCCCGGTTTTATTGCCGGGCTTTTTTTGTGGCTTTGCTTACCGGTATTGCAGCGATCAGCTCAGACGGGCGCGGATCGATTTAACCGCTGAAAATCGAACAATTCCGGGTCGAGCAGGTGTGACGGCGTAACCCGGCAAAGCGACCTGAGGATGTTTTCTACCCGGCCAGGGTGACTGGCGTCCCAGTCTTGCAGCATTGCCTTGACCGCCTGCCGCTGCAGGTTAGCTTGCGCCCCGCAAAGATCGCAGGGGATAATCGGAAATCGGCGCAGCTCTGCATAGCGCTTGATCAGGTTCTCACGCACGTAAGCCAACGGCCTGATCACGACATTGCGTCCGTCGTCGCTTTGCAGCTTGGCCGGCATCGCCTTGAGCCGCGCGTTGAAGAACATGTTCAAAAACGCGGTTTCGACGATATCGTCGGCATGGTGACCGAGCGCAATTTTCGTCGCACCGAGCTCAACGGCGGTGTTGTAGAGCACGCCGCGGCGCAGGCGCGAGCACAGCGAGCAGGTCGTTTTACCCTCGGGAATCAATCGCTTGACCACGCTGTAGGTATCCTCTTCGACGATGCGGTAGTCGATACCGAGCGCGTCGAGAAATTCGGGCAACAACCCGGCCGGGAATCCCGGTTGCTTCTGATCGAGGTTGACGGCGACCAGTTCGAAGCGAACCGGTGCGACCTTTTGCAAACCGATCAACATGTCGAGCAGCGTATAACTGTCCGCGCCACCGGACAGGCAGACCATAATGCGATCGCCAGCCTCGATCAGGCCGAAGTCGCTGACCGCTCGTCCAACTCGATTTCTAATCTTGCGCGATAATCCCTCGAGGTCGCTCTTTTGCAGCATTCCCGGATCTATTTCAGGAGCAGTTTGCATCGGGTCGTTACCTCCTCCAGAACGTCGGCGTGAACAAAACCAGCAGGGTAAAAATTTCCAGGCGACCGAGCAGCATCGCCATGCACAGTATCCACTTCGCCGTATCATTGATCGACGCGAAATTGCGGCCGACGTCGCCGAGGCCCGGGCCGAGATTGTTCAGGCACGCGGCGACCGCGGAAAACGCGGTCACCTGGTTCAACCCGGTTGCCATCAGCAACAGGATCAACAGCGCCGATATTGCGAAATAAGCAGCGAAAAACCCCCACACGGCTTCGATGACCCTTTCCGACATGGCCTTCTTGCCAATCTTGACCGCGATTTGCGCGTTCGGATGCACCAGGCGGCGCAGTTCGCGCACCCCCTGCTTGACCAGCAGCAGGATACGAATCACCTTGATGCCGCCGCCGGTCGAACCCGAGCAACCGCCGATAAAACTGACGTAGAGCAACAGCACCGGCAGGAATCCGGGCCAGGTGTAGTACTCCGCGGTGGTATAGCCGGTAGTCGTGCCGATCGACACCACCTGGAACAGTCCCTCGATGATCGATTCGGTGGTCGAGTCGAAGGTCTTGGTGGCCTGCAGGTAACCGATCGTCACGACGCTGACGATGAACAACACCAGGATATAGGTGCGAAACTCGGCATCGCGTCGATAAGGCTTCAGCGATCGGTGGCGAAACGCGGTGAAATGGATCGCGAAATTCACCCCCGACAACAGCATGAAAATGATCGCGACGAATTCGATCGCGGTGCTCTGGAAATGACCGATGCTCGCATCATGCGTGGAAAAGCCGCCAATCGCGACGGTCGAAAACGAGTGCGACATGGCGTCGAAAAACGACATGCCGGCGGCCCAGTAGGCGAGGCAACAGGCCACAGTCAGGCCGAGGTAGATGTACCACAGGGCTTTTGCCGTCTCGGTGATGCGCGGTGTCAGCTTGGTGTCCTTGACCGGGCCCGGCGTCTCCGCGCGAAACAACTGCATGCCGCCGACACCGAGCATCGGCAGCACCGCGACC
>JBFGQE010000377.1:0-2296 GCA_041564355.1 Gammaproteobacteria bacterium
CGCGCGAACTGGATTCGGTCGTACAGGTGATGCAGGAACACCTGGTCAATCGCAAGATCAGCAGCATTACCGCGCCCCATCTGTCGATGCTGACCTACCGCTACCTGCGCCAGTCGAGCGAGCTTGGACCGGCCGTTGCGCATCGCTGGCTGGTCTGGCATGACTTTATCAACAGCGGGCGCGAAATCATCTTTCTGATCGGGGGTACCGCCGGCTGCGGTAAAAGTTCGACCGCAAACGCACTCGCCAGCAGCCTCGAGATCGTTCATACCCAGTCAACCGACATGCTGCGCGAAGTCATGCGCACGATGATGCCAAAGCAACTCGTGCCGGTTTTGCACGAATCGTCTTTTACCGCCTGGCGCGGTTTGCCCGACCTGCATGCGGTCGAAGGCCGCGTGCCGGAAGAGTTGCTGATTCAGGGTTACCGTTCGCAGGCCGATTTACTATCGCTGGCGATCGAGGCCGTCATCGAACGCGCAGCCCGGGAACGCGTTTCGCTGGTGCTTGAAGGGGTACACCTGCATCCCGCCCTGATCGAAAAAATTCAGGCCGGGACCGATGCCGTCGTCATACCGATCATGCTCGGCCTGCTCAAACGCAAGCACCTGCAACAAAGAATCAAGAAGCGCAGCACCAACGTGCCCGACCGCGGCGCCAAGCACTACATGGCACATTTCGAGGAGATCTGGCAGCTGCAGTCCTACCTTTTATCGGAGGCGGACCGAGCAAATATTCACATCACGATCAACGAAAGCCGGGACAAGACCTTCGCCGAAATCATGCGCTTCACGATTGCCACCCTGGCCAAAACCTTCGACAGCACACCGGAAAAAGTCTTCGGCGTACCCGACGAATCCAAAACCTCGATCTGATTCCGCTACTCGCTGCGGGCTGCAGGCGCCCGCGAGCAAATCAGTCCGACCCTGGCGACAGTCGATTTCAGCCCGTGCTCTCGATACAGAAATGGGGCAATTCTATGACGCCGTCATCGACAAAACCCGACGGGGTCCCCAGTTCGTTATAGCTGACACACTTGTCGCCATCGAATCGCAATTCGCCGATGTAGCGAAACGAGATGCGATGTTTCAGATGACTGGCGTAGTCAAGCCCGAGGTAGTGACAGACAATTCCGCGAATAACTCCCGCGTGTGACACGATCAATACGGTTTGCTGCGGTTTCTCCACCACCAGCGATGAGAGAAACCGCACGCTGCGCCGTTGCATCTGGCGGAAACTCTCGCCGCCCGGGTATACCATGTCAGGGTTTTGTTTGTGTTGCGGATACTGCCTGGCTACCGAGTCCTTTTTCTGGTGCCGTAGCTGGCCGTAGTTGACCTCGTTGAGCTCGGCGCTGCTCTTGACGACGGGAATACCCAAGCTCTCGGCATGAATAAGCGCGGTCTGGCGGGAACGCTCAAGAGCGCTGGAGTAAACCGCGTCGAACACAAGCCCGCGTTGGCGCAGGCAATTGTCGATAAAATCGATATCGGCTTTCCAGCCGTTACCGGGTGGAGAATCGGCCCAGCCGAGTATTCGATCGGCTTCGTTGGTCCTGGTCCGGTAGTGCCTGGTAAGAATCAATCGCATATCAGCAGAATAGTCATTTATACCTGAACGGCAAGGCCCGGCGTGGGTTTGCTGTCATCGAGGTCGGCGGTCGGGCCATATCGACGTTTAGCCGGAATATCGCGCGGCGAGTCCCTGGTAGAGGTCGTCGCGAAAGCTTTCACTGGTGCTGTCCAGGGACATCAGAAGTTCGGCCAGGTGTTCATTGTCCTCGCGGCCTTGCCAGATCTTGATATAGCTGCCGTCCTTGTAGCCGTGATCCTGGCGAAAGAAGTTGAGCACGTTCTTGCCGACGTAGGTGCGGTACAGCGCGTCGAAGTCGAAGTCGATCAGCGCCATCAGGTTGGCGAAATCGGAAAAATGCATCGACTTCGCGGCAATCGTCGTCTGCGCCATCTGCTCGATGACCTCGCGCACGTCGCTGCCCTGCCGCGGGTCGGCAAGCTCGGCGGCGATGCGCTCGGCGGCGCGCTCGGAATCGGGTTCGCGCAGCAGGTAGTCACTCATCGCGAAATGCAGGATATCGACCAGCTCGAGACGCACCTGCTCGAGATCGGGCCGCTGGTGCTTCCACCACTTCCAGCCGTAATGGTCGAGCATCTCCGCGCACTCGGTCCAGATCGCGCGGTACCAGGCATTACCGGCATTGCGCCAGTCCGGGTTGACGCGCGCGTTCATCGCGTCCTGCATCTCAAGCATGACCAGCAACTGTCGTTTCATCGGTATC
>JBFGQE010000378.1:0-2259 GCA_041564355.1 Gammaproteobacteria bacterium
ATGATCCTCGCCGGCGTCGATGCGCTGGTCAAATCGCTGCGTCCGGTGGCGCCGGCGACGTCACGGCTGCCGGGGCGGGGCGCGCTGGTCGCGCTCGGCTTCGTCACCGGTTTCGGCTCGGCGCTGACCGGTACCGGCGGGCCGCTGATCATGGTACCGACCGCGATTTTTCTCGGCTTACCGGTGCTGATCGCGGTCGGGCTCGGCATGGCGATCCAGATACCGATCGCGGCCTTCGCCAGCCTCGGCAACTGGATCGCCGGTAATCTCGATGTCGGGCTCGCCGTCGTGCTTGCCGCGATCATGGGTTGCGGCGTGTTGATCGGCGCGCTCGCGATTCACCGGGTCCCCGGCGGGCAGCTGCGTCGCTTCGTCGCGGGAATGCTGATTTTGATCGGTACGGGTTTGCTGATTCGCCTGCTACTGCAACTCTAGGCCGCCGCCCGAGCAAAAAAAACCCCGCCGCGGCGGGGTTTCAGAAATGACCTGGAGTTACTGGTAATCGAACGACTTGGTCGCCAGTACCTTGCGGTCCTGATCGAGCACGTTGACCGACCAGAGTCCGGTCCATTCCGGCAGCAATGTCTTGCTGGTCCAGACGCGCCAGCGCGGGCCGCGTACCTCGAAGGTTTTTTCGAACATGACCTTGCCGCCGTAGACCCACTGGTGGGTCACGTTATCGCCCTCGTGGTCCATCAGCTCGGTAAAAAACGAGATCTGGTTGTACGAGTTGCTGCTGATGCTGTCGACCTTGAGAACCGGCTCGCGATCCTCGACCCCGATCGTGAACATCGCGCGGCTGACTTGGCCGGCGGTGGCCGGAAAGCTTGCGACGAGCAACAGGCTAATTGCCACGAAATTCAGTATCGAACGCATGGATTTCTCCTGGCTTGGAATTGACGTGAATATAGCAGCTAATTTTTGCCTTTGCAGTAGAACTAATTGTGCTTGACCTGTGTCTTGCGTGAAGCTTCGGAGCGCTCGCGCAACAGGTCGATCATCGCGCTCGACGACAGCGAGAGCGTCCGTTCCCGATGCGTCACGATGCCGAGTGGGCGATGGACTTCGAGTCCGCCGAGCGGCAGGCCGCGCAGGCTCGAGTCGACCATGCTCAGCGGCAGAATGCTCCAGCCGAGATTGGCCGCGACCATGACCTTTATCGTTTCGAGGTAGTTGGTTTCCAGCGCGATGCGCAAACGCTCCTCGGTACCGGTGAAGGTCTGATTGATAATACGGCGGGTGAAGGTGCCGCTCGACGGCAGGATCGCCGGGTGTTCGAGCAGCGTCGCGATGTCGAGTTCGCTGGCGTCGGCCAGCGGATGGTCGTTCGCGAGGACCACGACCAACCGGTCGATCCAGACCGGTTCGCAGGTGAGTCGCGCGTCGGCCTGCTCGGGCAGGGTGACGACCGCGAGTTCGAGTTCGTTGTCGAGCACGGCCGCGCAGGCATCCTCGGAATCCATGAAATGCAGGTCCAGTTCGACCAGCGGGTAGCGAATTTTGAATTCGCGCAGAATCTGCGGCAAGCGGTGCAAGCCGATATGGTGGCTGGTCGCTAGAGTCAGGCTGCCGGACGGCGTGTCGAGCTGCCGGCTGAGGCCGGAGCGGAAGGCGTCGAGCTCGTGCAAGATGCGCTCGGCGTGCGGTTTGAAGGCCGCGCCGTTCGGCGTCAGCAGGCTGCGCTTGCCGATCCGATCGAACAACTCGGTGCGCAATTCCAGTTCGAGCTGGCGAATGCGTTTACTGATCGCCGGCTGGGTCAGGTGCAGGCGTTCCGCCGCGAGGGAAAAGGATTCGAGGTCGGCGACGGCCAGAAAGGCATGAATTTGCGCGAGTTGCATTACTATTTGTTATTAATTAAATGAAAATAATGAATTAGAGTTATTCTAGACTTCGGCGTAGAATTGCTCAAGTTTGTTTCGGGTAACCGCCATGGCCGGGAAAACGCTTTACGACAAGATCTGGGAAGTGCACGAAGTGCGCCGCGACGCCGACGGCACCGCGCTGCTGTACATCGATCGACATCTCGTTCACGAGGTGACTTCGCCACAAGCCTTCGAAGGCCTCGAACTGGCCGGGCGCGATCTGTGGCGCAAGCGGTCGATCCTCGCGGTGCCGGATCACAACGTGCCGACCACCGGGCTCGAGCACGGCATCGAGGACCCGGTCGCGCGCCTGCAGGTCGACACGCTGAACGCCAACTGCGACAAGCACGCGCTGACTGAATTCAAGATGGGCGACGCGCGTCAGGGCATCGTC
>JBFGQE010000379.1:0-2217 GCA_041564355.1 Gammaproteobacteria bacterium
GTCTCCAGGTCGTCCGGCGGGCAGGCGTTGCCTTCGAGCAACATGCGGATCTGGTCGCGGGTGATCGGAAAAGCCTCGAACCGGTCCAGCAGGGCGGCGGCCGCCATGACGCCGAGCGCCGGGGCGGGCAGCATGAGTTTCTTGCGTCCCCGGGCCCTGGCCAGGCGGGACAGGATGTCGCGCCAGGTGAGGGTTTCGGGGCCGCCGAGATGGTATGTCTGCCCGATCGTTGCCGGATCCTGCAAGGCCTTGACGAACGCCGCGGCCACGTCGGTGACGTGCACCGGCGACATCGGAAATTTGCCGGCATTGAACGGCAGCAATCCGGTGTGGAACAGCGGCGCGGGCAGCGGGGAGTCGATGATTTCGGCGCTCAGCTGGGTCGCAAACTCCATGCGCCCGCGCGGGTCGCCGAACAATACCGACGGCCGGAATATGGTCCAGTCCAGATCGGTGTCTTTCAGATGCGTTTCGGCGTTGTACTTCGTGCGCTGGTAAGCGGTGCCATCCGGCTTGACGCCGTTGGCGCTCATCAGCAGGAAGCGCCGCACGCCTTTCGCCGCGGCGGTGTCGATCACGCGACGGGCGGCCTCGTCCTGTAATTTCTCGAAAGTGATGCCGCGATCCGGAAACTCGCGCAGGATGCCAATGTTGAAAATGATCGCATCGCTGCCGTCGACGACTCGTTCGATCGCGCCGGCGTCGTCGGTATCTCCGTTGACGACGATACAGCGGTCGCGGTGTCGAACCTTCGATTCACTGCCTTCGCGCACCAGTAGCGCGGGTTGCAGGTCGTTTTCGAGCAGCGCGTCGACCAGGTAACTGCCGACGAAGCCGGTTCCGCCGAACAGGCCGACGCGTTGGATGGTGGATTTCTGTGATTTCGTGCCTGGCATGGAACTCTCCTGCTTGCACCCGTATTTACGGTTAATATCTTTGACCGGTTTAAGTTCGAAAATTCAGGTGACGATTACCTGCTTCGCGGCCTGATTGAATTGTGTCAACTGACATCATACTTAACGATGGGAACTTGATAAGGATTGACTTGACGGGCGTCACGTGACAGACCAGGTATTGGCACCTCGAATAGCGGAATGGATTGTGTTCTGCTTCCTATCGAACATTTTGACCGCAATGAGACTTGAAAATTAAACTCGACTGGATTTCAGGACTGTTGGTCGTCTTGCTGATTGCGACACTGTATGCCTTCTTCACCGGGGTGTTTCCGTATCCCTATGGCTGGATAGTTATTACCGCATTGCTCATATACCGAATAACTGCGATCAGCAAGAAAGAAGGATAAAAATCGAGACAAGGTGACGGATACCAAATTGCGGGGAAGGGGCAATTTTCCTTGAATATTGGCGATATTTGCTCTCTGACCCGGATTGCGTGGCCTGATCCTGTTATCCGGGAGGCAAGGACCGAACTCGAATGGATTGCAGGTTGGGATGTGCCAGACCTGCCGGTAGCGGGTAACATATCGGAGTTTCGTCCCGATCGCGGCGAAGTTGCCGGCTATGCCGCGCTGCATGGGCAGGCTGTAAAGGTACTTTAACCGACGCAATCAAACGCGTTATCAGGGGATAACAATGGAAACAGACACGCTTGACCTGAGCGAAGAGATCCAGGCGCAGAAGGCGCGCCTGGCCGAGCTCGGCGTTGATTTCACCGCGGCTTTCAACGATTTCTCCGCCGCGCTGAAAGATGAAATCGACGAGATCATTGCGTTGCGCGAACGTGGCGAATCGGTCATTCCGGAAATCGAATTCGACGCCCTCGCGCGCGACGGCTTCGGCGAGGCCGATCGGCAACTGGTCAGGCGGCGCGGATGCCTGGTCGTGCGCAACACGTTCCCGCAATCGCTGGCGCAGGACTGGAACCGGCAAATCGGCGAGTACATCGAGGCGGTGGGATATTACGAGAATCCAGAAAAGGGCCTGGACAAGTATTTTTCCTCGCTGCAGGCCGGCAAGCCGCAGATTTTCAGCGTTTACTGGGCGAAACCCCAGGTATTGGCGCGCCAGCACGAAAACCTGGCGCTGGTCAGGCGGGTGCTAAACCGGCTGTGGCGCTACGAGCACGACGGCGTTCAGGTTTTCGATCCGGACCGCGAGTGCACCTACGCCGACCGCACGCGCCGGCGCGAGCCGGGCGATGATTCGCTCGGCCTGCAACCCCATATCGACGGCGGCGCGGTGGAGCGCTCGCTGGAAA
>JBFGQE010000380.1:0-2182 GCA_041564355.1 Gammaproteobacteria bacterium
CATCGCGCCGCGCATCGATCTCCCCGAGGTCGAGCGAAGCCGCAGCCTCAGCTCCGCGCAACTGTCCTCCTACGAACTGTCGCTGCGCGCCAAGGCGCAGTTCTCCGACGCCATTCGCAGCGGCGACAGCGCCGGCAATGAACGGGCGCTCGAAACCGCGCAACAAGCGCTCGCGCTCGACGCCCGCAACGTGCACGCCCTCTGGATCGTCGGCCTCACCCGGATAGAGCAGCACCTGTACCGCTGGGGCGAGGATCCCGGCGGCGCGCTCGAACGCGCGTCGGAGTCGGTGGAACAACTGGTGCACGTCGACTCGTCCGATGCCAACGGCCACGTCCTGCGCGCGTTCGTGCACATGTTCCGGCACGAATTCGACGACGCAATCGCGGACTACCGGCGCGCGTTATCGCTGAACCCGAACTCGGCCATGTCCCTGTTTCTCGCCGCCTGGGGCGAGTCGCTCGTGGGCCGTGTCGACGAGGCCCGCGAGCACGTCGAACTCGGTTTGCGACTGAGCCCCCGCGAACACGATATCTGGCTCGGCGTTGCCTACCTGGCGCTAACCCAGGCGAGTTTCACCGAGCACAAGTTCGACGAGGCGCGTGAGTGGGGTCGCCTCGCGATCCAGATGCACTCCACCGCGCCGATCCGGCGCGCGCTCGTCATCGCATCCTGCGCCTACCTCGGCGATCACGAAGAAGCGCAAAAGCACGTGCAACGCCTCAATGAATTCGCGCCCGATTTTCTCCCCAATCTGCTGAACGGCAACCTTGAGTTCTTCAAGGCGCCCGAACACAACGAGCTGCTGCTGCAGGGCCTGCGCGAAGCGGGTTTCCGCGACGTCTAGAACGGGCCGGTAAAAAGTGGACGGAGGAATCGAAAATCAGGGGACAGACCACGTTTTACCGATTCGACGGCGGTCTTCCGGGTTTGCCGCGTGTAACCCGGCGACCCAGGGTAAGCGCAATCTGGCGCTGGAACTGTTCACTGCCAATAGCAAAATTTCCGTTTGTCGCCTGGCGGATCTCGTCAACCAGCGCAGGCTTTAGCTGTTGCCTGAATAATTCGCGGTAAGCGGCAAGTCTGCGCACCTTGTCGCTGTGCAATGCCAGATATAACGGATGCTGCGTAATGATCGGATTTTTTTCGGCCAGTGCGTTCGCCCTGTAGCTGGACCACCGATACTCGGCCGGATGACGGACCATACTCGCTCTCACCGGATTAAGTTCGATGTAACGATAGCAGCCCAGCACATAGCGTTCATCGCTCGCCAAACAAGACTTGTAACGACCCTCCCACAATGTGCCGCTGCGCTGGTAGGTGCGATTGACATACTGCACGTATCGCTGACCTAGCCGCTTCATCATTTTGCCCAGGCTGTCGGAGCGAATGGGCGTTGTCAGTAGGTGCGTATGATTTGTCATCAGCACATAGGCGTGAATACGGCATTCGCATTCGAGGGCGTACTCGTGCAGCCATTCCAGATAGTTGCGGTAATCGGCTTCTTGAAAAAAACAGGCCTGTCGGTTGTTGCCGCGCTGAATTACGTGCGCGGTGACATCAGGCAGAATGAGGCGTGCTCTCCTTGGCATGGCTATTCCTCCTTGAACAATGCCTGGATATTATGCCATCAGAACTGATTGGTAAAACGTGGTCTGTCCCCTAAATCTTAAATCTTAATCTCAGTTCGACAAGATACTATCCGCCTGTTTTTGCGCGGCGTCGAAGAATTCGGCGATTGTCCCATGGTGGTCCGCGGTGCAAGCCTGCTTGCCGAGCTGGTATCCGAGTTCGCGATAAGCCTCGAATTGCGCCTCGTCGAAGAACTGGTCGACGGTGCTCTGATCGGGAAAGGCAGGATGCGTTTTCTTGTAGCTGTAAAGATCGACCGGCAGCGCGGTCGCGGTCGCCGAGTCGGTCACCGTCGACTTGATATACAGAATCCGGGCCTCGGTATCCTCGCCCTCTCCTTCGAGCGGCGGATAGCAGACGGTTCCCAGGGCGTAGGCAATCTTCGACCGACCACTCGCCGGATCGGGTCGAATCGAATCGACCTGCAAATTGATTTGGGCGCCGAAATCAACCCGGACCATTTCGGTAACTTTTGCCAGGTCGGAGAACGTAAATTCCCCGTCTGCCGATCCGTCCACGACGATAATATACTCGCAACGCCGCGCGATGA
>JBFGQE010000381.1:0-2176 GCA_041564355.1 Gammaproteobacteria bacterium
CCCTCGCGGCCGACGATGAAATGTTCGTGCGGTAGGTAACGATGCATTGCGTAGAGCGCGCTCGCGCCGAGCAGGATGCCGCCGATGACGACCAGCACCGCAACTTGCTTGCTCGCGAACTCGGTTTCGCCGTAGCCGATCGCGGGCAGGATCAACGAAAAGAACGATGCCGCCAACATGACCCCGGCTGCGAAACTCAGCAGCGCATCCTCGAGTCGCGGCGACAGCCTGCGGATGAAAAAAACGCCGGCCGCGCCGATACCCGAGCAAAGCCCGGCGGCGAAACTGGCGATGAACCCCATCCAGACGATACTCATGCGACTTGCCCGTAAATAGAGTGTCTTCGGTGGGGTCGAACCAAACGGCAGTGAAACACGCTTGACACTCCGCTTCGCGGCCCCTCACCCGGACGTTGATACGCGTCGCAAAGCCTGTCGGATCGCGATCCGGGGCCGTATCCGGACCTCGTAGACCGGAATATGGTATCATTTCGCGCTTGTAGTTCCGTCAAAGATCGCAGGGCAGGCGCCAAAAGTGCCATCATACGGCCACTCGTGATCCAGCACCGCGCAATCTGCGTACCCGTCGTCAATCCAATTCAGCAATCGAGGCAGAGACTCATGAGTAAACATTCGTTATCCGAACTTCCTTTCGCCAAAGATGCGCTCGAGCCGCACATCTCGGCCGAGACGCTGGAATACCACCACGGCAAACACCACGCTTCGTACGTCAAGAAGCTAAACGACAAGATCGAGGGCACCGACTTCGCGTCGATGGACCTCGAGGACATCATCAGGAAAGCGCCGGCCGGCGGCATTTTCAATAACGCGGCCCAGGTCTGGAATCACACGTTTTACTGGAATTGCCTGAGCCCGCACGGCGGCGGCAAACCGCAAGGCGACCTCGCCGCGGTCATCGACCGCAGCTTTGGCAGTCTCGACAACTTCAAGGACGAGTTCGCCGACGCCGCCTTCAGCAATTTCGGTTCCGGCTGGACCTGGCTGGTCAAAAACAGCGACGGCAGCATCGAGATCGTTAACACCGACGACGCCGGCAATCCGCTGACCGAGGGCAAGCAGCCGCTGCTGACCTGCGACGTCTGGGAGCACGCCTATTACCTCGACCACCGCAACTCGCGACCAAGCTACCTCGAGGCGTTCTGGCATATCGTTAACTGGGCCTTCGTCTCCGACAACTACAACCGCTAGCGAGCCCGGACAGATCACGAAACCCGGCCGCCGGCCGGGTTTTTCGTTTGCGGAAATCAGTCGCGCGGCCATCCGGCGGCAGGCGACGGGACCCGACATTCAGTCGCGGTATCCGAAGTAACGGTTCTCGATGATTCGCTCGGCGACGCCGGGCGGCAGGTGATTCTCCCAATCGCCGCGCCCGCCGGGCAACTGCATCAAAACATCGCGCGAGAAAACCTTGAACAGCTCGTGGTCGCTGCACTCGATGCCGAAGATGAAATTGTTGACCAGCAAGTGCTGGTAAAGGTGCCGCAGGTTTTCCGGCAGCACGATATTGGTGTAATCGATATAGTCGCCGGACGCGCTCATCTCCGGGTAGACCAGCAGCCGCGTGTGGTCGGGAAAAAGCTTGCCGAAACCCTCGAGGATGCCGCCTTCGACGCCGCGGTAACTCTTCTCGTCGAATATCTGGTGGATATTGACGATGCCGACGACAATGCCGATCTGCATTTTGGTGAACTGTCGAAAGTAGGCCCGCAACGAGAAATACCGCGTGTAGTCGGAAATCAGAACGCTGTAGCCGAGGGAATTGAGCAGGTCGACGCGCATGATCAGGTCTTCCTCGGAAACCATCAGGTCGTTGCCCTGCAGGTCGTTGAGCGAAATCTCGGCGAGCGCGACGCTGTTGTCGAGCGAGACGCCGTCCATGCCGGTAAAAAATTTCATGCCCTGCTCGATCATATCTACGTTGAGGCGCGTAACCGGTCTGAACGAGCCGCGGATCGTCAGCACGTTCTTCTTGTAGAGCATTTCGGCCGGCACGACCACCGAGCCGTCGGGCCGGAACATGATTGCGCGCGTCTTCCAAGCGCGAATCAGGTGCAGGTTGATCGCGCGGTTGTCGACATCCTCGAAATACGGGCCGTAGAACTCGATCGAGTCGATCTCGATGCGATCCTGGTCGAGATTGTCGGTCAGCGAATCGA
>JBFGQE010000382.1:0-2128 GCA_041564355.1 Gammaproteobacteria bacterium
CCGCACCTGATGCAGGGCTGGTCGCCGAACTTCATCCCGGGATTGATCGAGCCGGTTACCGAGGCCGGGCACATCGATGGCTTTATCGCGATCAATGGTAACCACGCAATCCAGTGCGCTACGGACCTCGCGCAAAAGGAGGGCATCTTCGTCGGCACCAGTTCGGGCGCGACCTTTGCCGGTGCGCTGGAGGTCGCGAGACAGGCGCCGGAAGGGAGCAATATCCTGTGTATGCTGCCGGATACCGGCGAACGTTACCTGTCGACGCCGCTGTTCGACGACATCGTCGAAGACATGAACGACGAAGAACTGGCGCTTTCGCGTTCGACTCCGAGTTGCCGCTTCGACCAGGCCGCGAACGATGCGGAAGAGGCCGGGGAGGACGTCCCCGCGGAGGCGGCGTCGATGTCCCTCGACCCGGCGGCCGTGGCCGAGGTCGACTCGACGCTTGCCGACAACCCGGGCAAGGTGATCATGTTCGCGCTCGAATGGTGCGAGTTTTGCTGGTCGGTACGCAAGATGATGGATGCCTGCGAGATTCCGTATATTACCGTCGCCCTCGACTCGGTTGCCTACCAGGATAACGACCGAGGCGGTAAGATTCTCGGTGTGCTGAATGCGCGCAACGACTGGCCCACCATCCCGCAAATCTATCTCGGCGACGAGTTCGTCGGCGGCGCGACCGACCTGTTCGATATCGGCAAGGCCGGTGAGCTCGAAGGCAAGCTCGATCAGCAGGGAATTCCGTACAACCACAACATCAAGCGCGATCCGTACAGCTTCCTGCCGGCCTGGCTGCATCCGAGGTAAATCGAACAGGGTCGGATCCCCGGCAAATGGACGCCGGGTGGACCATATCTGGGCTTGCCCGGTAATGCCGGTTCGAGCCGTTGACCCTGCGAAAAAACAGACCCGGTCTATACTTCTGTGGAGCGGCGCATAAGTCCGCATGCGGGCGCGGTCGCTGCGATCGACACCCCGCGAGACAAAATCCACGGAAACGTACCAATGATCAGAATTCAACTTGTTACCGCCCTTCTGCTCACGCTGTTGCTGGCGGGTTGCGCGACGATGGACAAATCCGAATGCCGCGAGGCGGACTGGATGATCGTTGGTCTCGAAGACGGCGCCAAGGGTCGGCCCCTGTCGTATATATCGAGGCATCGCAAGTCTTGCGCGGAGTATGGCGTCAGTCCCGACCTCGCGCGCTACAAGAGGGGCCATGGCGACGGATTGAAACAGTTCTGCACCCCTGAAAATGGCTACCGTATCGGCCGCGCCGGCCGCTCTTACGACAACGTCTGCCCGACCACCTTGAGCGGCCATTTTTTGGCGGGCTACCAGACCGGACTCGAACTGCACGGTCTGAGTACCGATATCAATCGCATGCAAAGCGACGTGCGTGGCATGAAGGCCGAGCTCTCGCGAATCTCGCAACGCCAGCAGAACGTCGAAAACCTGCTGGTTTCGGGAACGCTGTCGGCGAGCGTGAAGCAATCGCTGTTGGATGAGTTCAAGAAAATGCAGACCGATATCGCCGCGCTGCAGATCAGCATCCGCGAAAACGAGCTCGAGGCCGCGCGTTTGCAGGGGGAATACGACCTGCTCAACGCGTCGCATCCCTATTAGTGTCGGCTAATTCGTCCCCGGGACCAGGTTCAGCTCGCGCGAGGTTCTTAAATGCCCGAGCAGCTTCACCAGGTCGGATGCCATGCCGTCATTCGCGCCAAGGCCGCGCAGCAGTCGGATCAGGGACGCCTCGTCGGTCTGGCTTTCGCCTCCCTGGCTTGCGGGCGTGGTGCCGGCGCTGCCCAGTTGTCGCAACAGTGCCTCGAGATGAATCGCGTCGGCTATCGGATCGCCTGAGGTCTCGAAACGCGCGAGCGCGCCAGATGCGTTGGGCTTGGCGGACTGCGCTGCCGGTTGTTCCGCGGAGGGCTGCTTGCTGCTGAACGACGAATTGGTGTAGGTCAGCGAGTCAGCCTGGCGCAGGGCATGGTTTTGCGCGGCCAGTTTCATCAGCGGTCCGTGGGCCCGGGCGTGGCCACGGTCGGCCGCCTGTTGAAAGTAGTATTCGGCAAGCCGGGCGTCTTCCGCTCGCCGGGTTTTTACCCAGCTGTTGTTAAAG
>JBFGQE010000383.1:0-2095 GCA_041564355.1 Gammaproteobacteria bacterium
CCGCCAGCGGCACGCCGAATTGCTCGTGCGGAAAACTGTCCGCGCGCAGCCTTGCGGTAACCTGCCGATCGATTTCGAGTATCGCCGAGGCCGGGTCGTCGAGTTGCGCGGCGACGCTTTGATGCAGGCTGCCCATGCCGGCGAGTAATTCGCGCATGTGCCTGGCCCCTCCGCCGGAAGCCGCCTGGTAGGTCATGACACTGATCCACTCGACGGCATCCGCGGCGAGCAGGCCGTGCATCGCCATCATCATCAGGCTCACGGTACAGTTCCCGCCGATGAAATCCCGGCAACCTGCAGCCAGCGCCTGGTCGATAACCCGGCGATTCACCGGATCGAGAATAATAATGCTGTCGTCGGTCATGCGCAGGGCCGACGCGGCATCGATCCAGTAACCCTCCCAACCGCTGCCGCGCAGGTCGGCGTGGACCCGTTTGCTGTAGTCGCCGCCCTGGCAGGTAACGATTGCGTCCATCGCTTTGAGGGCAGCAAAATCGGTCGCGTCCTGCAGCGGCGGGATATCCTTGCCGATATCCGGCCCCGCCTGCCCGGCCTGCGACGTGGTAAAAAAGACCGGTTCGTCGATGCGCGCGAAATCCTGCTCCTCGAGCATGCGCTGCATCAGCACCGAACCCACCATGCCGCGCCAGCCCACAAATCCAACTCGTTTCATCTGCATTGCTTGTTCGTCTCTGCTCAGGCCAGCTCGTGCAAAGCGGCGACCACCGCATCGCCCATTTCCGCGGTGCTGACGCTGTGCCCGCCGTCGGCGATATCCAGCGTGCGGAAACCCTGGTTCAAAACATTGCCCACCGCGGTTTCGACCAGCGACGCGAGCCCGGGCTGCTGCAGGCTGTAACGCAACATCATTGCCAGCGACAGTATCGTCGCCAGCGGATTGGCCAGGCCACGACCGGCGATGTCCGGCGCCGAGTCGTGAATCGGTTCGTACATTCCCTTCGCGTTCGCGTCTAGCGACGCGGACGGCAGCATGCCGATCGAGCCGGTCAGCATTGCCGCGGTATCGGAGAGGATATCGCCGAACAGGTTGCCGGTGACGATCACGTCGAATTGCTTCGGTGCGCGCACCAGCTGCATCGAGGCGTTATCGACGTACAGGTGGCTCAATTCGACATCGGGATAGTCCACGGCAACGCGGGTTACCACCTCGCGCCAGAGTTCCGAGCTTTCCAGCACATTGGCCTTGTCCACCGAGCACAGCTTGCGGTTGCGCAACATCGCGATCGCGAAAGCCGAGCGCGCAATGCGCTCGATTTCGTGCTCGGCGTAGCGCAGCGTGTTGAAGCCCTCGCGCTCGCCATTTTCAAGTTCACGAATGCCGCGCGGCTGGCCGAAATAAATGCCGCCGGTCAATTCACGCACGATCATGATATCGAGGCCTGCAACCAGTTCGTTCTTCAGGCTCGACGCGTCGGCCAGTTGCGGATACAGAATGGCCGGGCGCAGGTTGGAAAACAGGCCCAGCTCGGCACGCAGGCGCAACAAGCCTTTCTCCGGGCGCAGCTCGCGTTCGAGCTGATCGTATTGCGGTCCGCCGATTGCACCGAATAATATCGCGTCCGCGGCGCGACACAGCTGCAGTGTCGTTTCGGGTAACGGGTCGCCGTGTTCATCGTAGCCGGCACCGCCGATCGACGCGGGCTCGAGTTCGGCCTCGAGCCTGAAATCGCGGCGCAGGCACTCGAGGAGCTTGAGCGCCTCGGCGACGATCTCGGGACCGATCCCGTCTCCCGCCAGAATTGCGATCTTGCTGCTCATATCTTATCCCTGTTGTAACCAGGGCAGCCGGGCGTAGTACCGCTCCTCGAAGGCGCGGATTTCATCGGCGTGCTGCATGGTCAGACCGATGTCGTCGAAACCGTTTTGCAGGCAGTACTTGCGGAAGCCGTCGATCTCGAATGCCAGTTCGACCCCCTCCGGATTGGTCACGACCTGTTTTTCGAGATCGACGCTCAGGCGATAGTCCGGATCGCTGCCAAGTTCGTTGAATAGCCGGTCGACCTGCTCGACTTGCAACGCGATCGGCAACAGGCCGTTCTTGAACGAGTTATTGTAAAAAATATCGGCGAAACTC
>JBFGQE010000384.1:0-2079 GCA_041564355.1 Gammaproteobacteria bacterium
CTCGCCGGCGGCACCGCGTCGCTGCCGAATATCGCCGAGCTGACCGAATCGCACATCGGCGTGCCGACGACCATCGCCAACCCGTTCGCCAACATGTCGGCGACGAGCCGCGTCAACAAGGCCAACCTCGAGGCCGACGCGCCATCGTTCCTGATTGCCGCGGGTCTCGCCATCCGGGGAGTCGAATACTGATGATCATGACCCAGATCAACCTGCTGCCGTGGCGCGAAGAACTGCGCCAGGAGCAAAAGAAGCAATTCGTGATGATGCTGGTCATGACCGCGGCACTCGCCGCCGCGATCGTCGGCCTGATCCACTTCCAGATGCAGGCCAAGATCGACTACCAGCTGTCGCGCAACCGCTATCTCCAGAACGAGATCGGCAAGCTCGATAAAGAAATCGCGGAGATCGCCGAGCTGCAAAAAGTCCGCCGCAGCCTGATCGAGCGGATGGAGGTCATTCAGGATTTGCAGGGCAGCCGGCCCTCGATCGTGCACCTGTTCACCGAGATCGTTTCGACCGTGCCGAACGGTGTCTACCTCGAATCGCTGACGCAACGCGGCAACAATCTCGTGATCAACGGCCTCGCCGAATCGAACGCGCGGGTCTCGACCTACATGCGCAATCTGTCGGCATCCGACTGGCTCAAGGAGCCCAACCTGTCCGTCATCGAAATCGAGGATATTACCGTCAACCGCATCAGCACGTTTACGTTGACGGTCAAGCAAACCTCGCCCAACGCGACCGATGACCAGGAAAGCGACGGAGGGCTTAAGGAATGAACTGGGAAGACCTTCAGCATCATCTCGAGCCGGACAATATCGGTATCGCGCCGATGCCGATCAAGTTCGGCGTTTTTGCCGTTATTTTCGTCGGGATCATATCCGCCGGCATCTGGTTCGATACGCGCGAACAACTGCGCGTGCTCGAGCGCCACGAGAAGAAAGAAACCGAACTCAAGACCGAATTCACGGTCAAGGCCGACCGCGCGGCCAAGCTCGAACTCTACAAGGAGCAACTGGCCGAGATGGAAGTGTCGTTCGGCGCATTGCTGCGGCAATTGCCGGAGACCACCGAGGTCGAATCGCTGCTCGTCGACGTGTCGCAAACCGCGCTCGCCGCCGGTCTCGAAATCAAGAAATTCAAGCCCAGCGACGAGGAAAAGAAAGGTTTTTATGCCGAACTGCCGATTTCGCTCGAGGTCTCGGGCACCTACCACCAGCTCGCGACTTTCATCAGCGGCATCGCGGCGCTGCCGCGCATCGTCACGATCAGCGACATGAAGCTCGAACCCTTCGAAAAGGATAGCAAGGAGACCGGCTCGGCCAAGCTCAGGATGACCGCCACCGCGAAGACCTATCGCTACCTCCAGGAGGACGAGCAATGAGGCGTGGCGCCGGCGCATTGGGAAAACTACTGCTGCCGGGGCTGGTTTCGGCCCTGCTCGCCGGCTGCGGCGAAGGTCTCGGCGACCTGCAGCAATTCGTGCAGCAAACCCGGGCCAAGCCGCCGGGTCGGATCGAGCCGATTCCCGAGTTTACCCCGTACCAGAATTTCGAATACACCTCGCAAGATCTGCGCGACCCGTTCAAGCTGGTCGATTTCCGCCGCGACATCCAGCAGGAAGATATCGTTGCCGAGGGCGCCTCGGGCCCGCGGCCGGACCTGGATCGCGTCAAGGAGCCGCTCGAGGATTTCCCGCTCGATACGCTCAGGCTCAAGGGCACGATCGACAAGGACGGCATCAAGTGGGGCCTGATATTCGCCCCCGACAACACGATCCATCGCGTCATCGAGGGTAACTACATGGGCCAGAACCATGGCCGAATCATATCCGTCACCGACCAGAGAATCGAGCTGACCGAAATCGTGCCCGACGGGCTCGGTAATTTCATCGAGCGCCAGTCGGCGGTCGCGCTGATCGAGTAACGAGAGGAAACACCTCATGAATCCTGCTAGCAATACCAACAAAGTCTTCGCGCTGTCGCGGGCCGCACTCGCCGGTATCTGCCTGCTCGCCGCGAGCGACGCGGCGGCGCGGGCGCTGATCGGCCTCGATTACTCGGTCATGACCGGCAA
>JBFGQE010000385.1:0-1984 GCA_041564355.1 Gammaproteobacteria bacterium
CAACCGGGTTCGCGAGGTCGCGTCGGGGCTGGGTATGCAGGGATTGGTATTCGTTACCGATTTTATCGTCAGGAATGCGAATTTGGCCGGCCAAAAGGATGAGTCCGAGCGCGAGGATTCGCTCGAAGTATTGCAAGGCTGGCCCGAGGTCGTCGCGGCGCATTTGAAACGCCCCGACGACGACGCGATTTGCCTCGAACTGATCGACTATCTCGAGCGCGACAACTGGCCCGAGCCGCTGGCTTACCGGGAGGTCAGGGAGCTGATCGATGGGTTGACCTCGGGGCTCGCAATGAGCGGTGACTACGAGGCAGAGGCTCGCGAAACCGAGGCCTCCGACGAAGACGTGGCGCTACAGATGTCCGAAGACGCCAGCCCTCGTCTGGTCGAGGCATTTTTCGCCGAGTCGCCGGGTCATGCCGAGGCGTTATCCGCGCTGGTTGAGGCGATCAGCAATGGTCTCGATATCCAGGAAAATGTCGAAGCCGCGCAGCGTATCGCGCATACGCTGAAAGGCTCGGGTAATCTCGTCGGCTGCCAGGGGATCGCCAATCTTGCGCACCATCTCGAGGATATTTTCGAGTACATCGCAAAGCGTAAGCTGGCGCCGCCAGAGGCCCTGGCTCACACCATGCAGGAGGCGGCGGATACGCTCGAAGTGATGCTCGAATCGCTCCAGGGACTGGCTTCGCCCCCCGAGGATGCGCGCCGTGTTCTGCAAGACGTGCTCGATTGGGCCAATCGAATGGATAGCGGCGAAATCCGGCGGTCCGACATCCCGGCCACGGACCCGGCGGGTGCCGACGAGGCCCCTCCAGTCACGCCGGAACCGGCAGGCGAGGCGGCAACCGTCGCCCTCGATCGTCGCGCTTCGGATACGCCGGCGCGTCGCGAATCCGACCTGCCGCGGCGGGCCGGCGATATCGACCAGATGCAGCTCGACGCCGTGCGAGTTCCCAAGGCCGTTCTGGATAACGTCGTCGGCGTGATTGGTGAAAATGCGATTGCGATCGGCCAGATCCAGGAAAACCTGCGGCGGCTCGAGGAAACCTGCAAACAGATCAAGGGGAACGATGTTGTCCTGCAGCAGCGTCGCCTCGAACTCGAAAAGCTCGTCAATATCCGCGGTATGGCAGCACGCCATCGAGGCCGCATGGGAGACGGTCCGGGGAGTGACTTCGATCCGCTCGAGATGGACGAGTACGATGAATTTTACGGCGCGACCCATGCCTACATCGAAGGCGTCGCCGACTCCCGCGAACTCCTGCAATCTTTTTCCAACGAGGTTGCCGATCTCAAGAACCTGTTCTTACTGCAATCCCGGTTGAACAAGGAGTTGCAGCAGGTGGCGATGTCCACGCGCATGGTGCCGGTGAAGAGTATTGCCTCGCGCTTGCAACGCACCGTTCGCCAGGCATGCCGGGCGACCGACAAGCAGGCCGAATTGCAGCTACTCGGGGGCGAACTGTTGATCGACGCGGAAGTGCTGAGCAAGCTTACCGATGCGCTGATGCACATGCTGCGCAACTCGATCGATCACAGCGTCGAAACCCGCGAGGACCGCGAATCGGCCGGCAAGCCCGGAGCGGCCACCGTTAGCCTGACTTTCAGCCAGGAAGGTAACAATATCGTGGTCGACTGCGCCGATGACGGGCGCGGGCTGGATTTCGAGCGCATTCGCGAGATCGGCATCAAGTCGGGTCTCATATCCGAAGACGAAGTTCTCGACGAAAGATTTCTGGCGGGTTTGATCCTGAAACCCGGTTTTTCGACCAAGGACAGGGTTACCCAGGTCTCCGGCCGGGGCGTTGGCATGGACGTGGTCAACAACACCATCACGAAGCTCAGCGGCAGCATGGATATCGGCCAGTCCGACCGGGGCGGTGCGCGCATCGTTTTACGCGTACCCGTCACCTTGCTCGTCAACCACTGCCTCCTCGTCGTCGCGGCGGACAATAATGTTTACGGGATTCCGACCAGCATC
>JBFGQE010000386.1:0-1975 GCA_041564355.1 Gammaproteobacteria bacterium
ATCGTCCTCTGCGGCTCGCAACGCCGATAAAGGTTGCTGGCGCCGGGTGTCGGCACGTCCCTCGCCGAACTGTACCAGGCGCAGAAACGTGCGGCGCGCGATTGCCTGTTGCTCGGGGGTAAGCTCGGCGAGCGTCGCGTCTGCCTTCAAGGCAATCGCGGCCGCAAGCCCGCTCGCAGCCGGATCCCGACTGAGCCGCTCGTAGGCGACGAGTGAGAGCATCCGACCGTCCATCTCGTCCCAGAGCTGACGCATAGTCTCCTGTAACAGCGGGAGCACACCGGGTTCGTCCGCTGCGTCGGCCAGCAGTCGATCAACCAGGCTCTGCTCGATCCGCACGCCGACATCCGCAGCTGGTCGAACAATCGCCTCGCGCAGCGCGTCACCGCGAAGTGGCGCCACTTCCACACGCTGGCTTGCGTCCACTGGCCCAAGGTACGAGTTCATGAGATCGGGGTAGAAGTCGGCTCGTAATGTAAGCACCAGCGCGAGGTTTTCCCGCGTGCGTAGACCCTGCAGTGCGCCAATGAAGCGCGCCGCCTCCTCTCGCGCGGCCTGGGCGAAGGTTTCTTCAAACTGGTCGACAAACAGCAGTAATCTTTGAGCGGGCGGGTGCGCACCCAGCAGGTGTTGAACGCTTTCGAGATCGGGGCCACCGGCAGTAGGCTCGGTGCCGAATATGCGCCCGAGTTCCGCGCTCGGCGTGGAGCCAGGACGCATCCGACGCACCAGCCAGAAATCGTCGGCGAAGTAGCGGCTGCGCTTCAGTTCTGGCAACAATCCGGCCTGTACCAGCGAGGATTTACCGGAGCCGGAAGGCCCGATTACCATCATAAAGCGCTGATGGCGAAGCAACCCCACCATCTGCTCGATTTGCGCCGCGCGGCCGTGAAAATGCGACGCGTCTTCGGGCTGAAACGGCACCATACCGGGATAGGGGCAAGGCAGGCGTCCGGTCTCCTCGACGAACTCTTTCTGCGGCAACACCCGGTAGGCACGTACTGGGTCGACGATGTTCTTGACCTCGCGTTCCCCGAGAAATTCATAGCCCACCGCAAGCTTTCGACCAACCGCAGTGCGCACCGCCTCCGACACGCAGATACCACCGGGCTCCGCCAGCGTTTCCAGGCGGGCGGCGACGTTGACACCGTCACCGTAGATATCCCCCCGATCTTCGATAACGTCACCTAGATTGACCCCGATACGGAAAAGGACTTTTCTCGAATCCGGCAGATCCTCGTTGCGGGTCTCGAGCTCGGTCTGAATAGCGACCGCCGCCGATAGTGCGTCGACCACCGCATCGAATTTCGCCAGCACCGCATCACCCGCATAGTGCATCACCCGGCCACGATGAGATTCGATAAGTTCTGAAAGCAGATCCAGAAAGTCGGTCAGAGTGCGGTGGGTAGCATCCTCGTCATCTCCAGTCAGTCGAGAATAACCGGCGACATCGGCGTACAAAATTGCAGCGAGTTTGCGGTGAAGGCGTTCTGACACTGGCATTGACCTTCATGATTTCGGACAGCATCAAGGATACTATCGCGGAATTCCACGAGATGCGAGAACGTGCCTCTCCATGGCTGATTTTGGGCCCGCGCCTTTTCCGACTGTTGATTGCTTCGGGTCGTTAGCCTGCATTGAACCTAATAAGTCGGGCGCCGGATTTGTAAAATTTTTAAGGTTTCGATCCAGTTCGAGCGTTGCAACTAGCAGCGGTTTTGACCGATCATGCCTCTAATTTGATCCTGTCAGGAGGTTGGCCATGCAGCAAGACCAGCGAGGCTATACGGTCACCACCGACAACCCCGACGCGGTCGCCGCGCTCGACGATGCAATCATGAGCTACGTGCGCTTCCGCACCGACATCATGCCGAACCTCGACCGGGCGATTACGGCTGATCCCGAATTCGGATTGCCACACGTCATTCGCGGTTTGCTGCTGGAGAGCCTGAAGCAGCCTCGATTGATACCAAAA
>JBFGQE010000387.1:0-1973 GCA_041564355.1 Gammaproteobacteria bacterium
CGCCCCAGTTGGAATCCAGGCCCTCGAGCCATTCGACGCCCTCGGCGAGGCGTCCCTGCATGATCAGCACGTGCGCGATCGCGTGCGCGCCCCAGCAGTCGGCCGGGTCGAGCTCGACCGCCTCGCGGCCGCAGCGTTCGGCCAATTCGCGGTTGCCGGTTTCCTCGAGACTGAAAGACCGGATCGACTGGAATACCGAGTATCCCGGCAGGTCGCCGGTCCACTCAGGCGCCGCGCTTTCCGAGATATCGCGCATCCAGCCGACTTCGCCGATCCAGAACAGCTCCGATTGCGCGTGGCGGATCGCGAACAGATCAAGCGGATGTTCGCCGGCGATTTGCTGGTAAATCGTGGCCGCCGCGGTAACGTTTCCCGCCAGCGCCGCTTCGAGGGCCGCAACATACTGTTGTTCACGCGGGGTTTGCGGCGGCCGGCCGGCGCGCGCCGCGTCGAGTTCCTGCCGCGCCTTCGGCAATAGTCGCGGCTGCTTCAGGCTCTCGAGCAACAGACCGCGGATGACGTGCGGCAACCCGAACGCGGGGTCGGCGTCGATCGCCCGCTCGAGGTTCGGCATGATGTCGGTGCGAAACTGTACGTAGCTCATGATCGCGTCGTCGAGCGCCGCGACCGCATCGGGATTGTCGGTCGTTACCGGATATCCTCGCTGATCCTGTTGCATTCTGGTGCGCTCTACCGTTTTGACTCCGTGAATGATCCGCCATCCGGTATACCGAATGCAAGACAGGTCCAATCAAACGATCAGCCAGCGGATCGTTCCGACCACACAACCCGGTGAACCTCGAAATCTTACAGCGGAGGCGACATCGAGAACCAAGATCGGATCGTGGTAATAAAAATATAATCTCCGAATAGGTTTTTTTACTACCGATCGAACTTCTACTCGCTTTGGCTACCTCGCTTTCGAGAATCATTGACCTACATCACGTCGTTCGTCCTGGACTACCGTAATGCTATGCGCGGATTATCAAAAATATCCCTTGATTGCATGAAACAAGTCGAAATGACTTTCGTTAGTATCCACATAGACCTCTCATGGAACTTCCCCTGCAAATAACTTTTCGCGGAATTCCGCATTCCGACGCACTTGAAGCCGACATTCGCAGCAAAGCCGAAAAACTCGACCAGTTTTACGAGAAAATCATGGCCTGCCGGGTGATGGTGGAAAAACCGCACGGCCATCAGCACAAGGGCGAGCTGTTTCACATCAGAATCGATTTAACCGTACCGGGTGGCGAATTGGTAATCCGGCGCGGACCGGATGAACATCACGCCCACGAAGACCCCTACGTCGCGGTGCGCGATGCCTTCAACGCCGCACGGCGGCAGTTGCAGGACTACGCCCGAAAACAGCGTGGCAAGGTCAAGCACCACGAGGAGCCGCCGCACGGAAAAATCATCGAAGTGGTACCGATGCAGGATTACGGCACGATCCTGAGTAGCGATGGTAGAGAGATTAACTTTCATCGCAACAGCGTGATCGATGCCGAGTTCGATGCGCTGGAGATTGGCGATGAAGTCTGGTTCGCCGAAGAATCCAGCGCGGAGGCGCCGCAGGCGAGTACCGTTCACATCGTCGGCAAGCACCATCGTATCGGCTGACCGGATAATCTCGCCGCTAGGCCGTCCTTCAGGGCGGCGCTTCGCGTCGTGCAAATCGGCAGTCCCTGCCGATTTGTGAACCTCTGGCTCGGTTCCAGTCTCCCGCCCAGTTTCCAGAAAAAAATTTGGCCTCAAGCTACGGGCAAGAGGCCAAATTTCTTTGTGGATTTGGTCGGGGCGAGAGGATTTCATGCCGGCCATCCTTGGCCGGCACCCCTGCGGACGGCCTTGCGGCCGTCCTCCGGGGCGACGCGCTTCGCGCGTCGTGCAACTCGGCAGTCCCTGCCGATTTGTGAACCTCGGTTTCGGTTCCATCTTCCCGCCCAAATCTCAAAAAAATTCGGCCTCAAACC
>JBFGQE010000388.1:0-1929 GCA_041564355.1 Gammaproteobacteria bacterium
ACTGGAAAAATCTCCGCGCGAGCAGGGCAGCAGGTCGCAGATCGCGATAACCTGTTGTTGAAACCGCGGGTCCTCGATCAGCTTGTAGCGCTGGTAATATACCGCCTGCGCAAGGCCGACCGCGGTGAGCAGCAGAACGCCGATGAACCAGCCGAGCGGACCGAGCGAGAAAAACGAACGTCTCTCGGAACCGTACATTGCCTCGTGCAGACTCAGCCGGGGGTTTTCATCGAATTCGGGCAACGAATCGAAACCCTTGATCGGCATCGTCTTGTCGTCCACGCCGGTGAAGTCCTCGTCATGCAGGTCCCGGTAGTCCGGGGGAAGCTCGCCATCGTAGCTTTTCAGGCCGTGTAACGCGTTGAATACGCAACCACATTGTCCGCAACAGACCTTGCCGTAGGCCTGCCTGAGCTGCTTTTCGGTGATTCGGAAGCGGCTTTCACACTGGTTGCAGCGGGTTTCCATGACTTCGCCGAGTTGGGTACGTTTGAACATTATCCTTTCAGATTCGCGTGCCGCCGATGCTGACCCAGTCCTCGCGATAGTTCGCCGGGTCGAGGCCGAAATACGGCTGGTATGCGGATTGTATCTCTTTCAGCTGGGTTTTGAGTATCCCCGAAAGCAGAATTCGACCGCCGTGGTGAAGCAGCGCGGCAAATCTCGGTGCCAGCTCGATCAGAGGGCCGGCGAGAATATTGGCGAGCAGCAGATCGACCGGCTTCGATTCGAGCGCACCGGGTGCGCAGATTTGTACTCTCGCCGGGTCGATCCCGTTGATATCGAGGTTGGCGCGACATGATTCGAGCGCCTGCGGATCGATATCCACTGCGACAACCCGCCTCGCGCCGAGTTTGCAGGCTGCGATCGCGAGAATACCGGAACCGCAGCCGAAGTCGATTACATCGCAATCGGCGATCGAGTGGTGCGCGAGCCAGGCCAGGCATAACGCGGTGGTCGGATGACTGCCCGTGCCGAAGGCCATGCCCGGATCGAGCCGTATCGATACCGCCTGCGGTTCCGGCGGGGTGCACCAGGTCGGCACAATCCAGAGCCCGTCGGCACATTTCATGGGTCGGAAATGATCCCGGTAAGCGAGTTCCCAGTCCTGCTCCTCCAGTGAATCCCGGCGCAGGCTGTCGCGCAGTCGGGAGGGCAGGGTGATCAGCAGCTTCTGCTGTAATGCATCCGGGTCAGCCCTGTCGTCGAAAATCGCGCTGACCACGGATTCCTGCCAGATCGGGCTGTCGCCCGGTAACGGTTCATAGAGGGGTTCGTCACCGGCATCGGCAAGTGAAATACTCTCCGCGCCGGCGTCGCGCAACAGCGCTTCGACCGTTGCCAGGTCGTCGGCGGTGCACTGCAGACTGAATCGCCACCAGGCCAAGGATAACTAATCGATCCCGAGTTTCTTCTCGAGATAGTGTATGTCGGTACCGCCCTTGGCAAAGTTGCCGTCGCCGATGATTTTCATTTGCAGATCGATATTGGTCTTGATGCCCTCGATCACGATTTCCGACAGGGCGCCTTTCATGCGCGCGATGGCGGATTCGCGCGTACTGCCGAAAGTAATCAGCTTGCCGATCATCGAATCGTAGTAAGGCGGTACCGTATAGCCATTATAGATATGCGAATCCATGCGCACTCCCGGACCCCCGGTCGCGTGGTATAGCGTGATTTTGCCCGGTGAAGGCAGGAAGGTCTTGGGATCCTCGGCATTGATGCGGCATTCGATCGCGTGGCCGTGAATCTCGATATCTTCCTGGCGGTAGCGTAACGGATTGCCCGAGGCAATCGATATCTGTTCCTTGATGATATCGACCCAGGTGATCAACTCGGTCACCGGGTGCTCGACCTGCACGCGGGTATTCATTTCGATGAAGTAAAACTCGTTGTTTTCGAACAGGAATTCGAAAGTACCGGCGCCCT
>JBFGQE010000389.1:0-1923 GCA_041564355.1 Gammaproteobacteria bacterium
CCGATGCATTCACCCTGGTGGCTGGTACTGGTCGGTATCGGCTTTACCATGATAGCTGGAAAACACTTGTACGGCGGTCTCGGTTTCAATCCGTTCAACCCGGCGATGGTCGGTTACGTGGTCCTGTTGATATCGTTTCCGCGCGAAATGACAACCTGGTTCCCTCCCCGGGAGCTGCTGGCTGACCCGCCAGGCCTTGCCGAAGCGCTTGCCTACAGCCTTGGCAACCCCGACCTGCAACGCTGGGATACCCTGACTTCCGCGACTCCGCTGGACCGCGTCAAGACCGGCCTCGGGCTCGATATCCCCGTCGGCGAATTTCGCAGCTCGCCGCTGTTCGGCCACTTCGCCGGCAAGGGCTGGGAATGGATTGCATTCTGGTGGTTTATCGGCGGCCTGTGGCTGCTGGCGACACGCACGATTCGCTGGCACATCCCGCTGTCGCTGTTGTCCGCCGTGCTGCTGATTTCGCTCGTTTTCTACCTGATCGACCCGCAGCACTACGCTTCACCGCAATTCCACCTGCTCTCCGGGGCGGTGGTTATCGGCGCCTTTTTCATCGCCACCGACCCGGTCACCGCGGCGACCACTGATCTCGGGCGCCTGATATACGGTTTTTTCATCGGTCTGCTGATTTACGTGATTCGCGTCTGGGGCGGCTACCCTGACGGCGTCGCGTTCGCGGTTCTGCTCGCCAACATGTGCGTTCCGTTAATCGACTACTACACCCAGCCGCGCGTGTACGGTAAACCATGATTGCGCTGAACCGAAGGCAGATCCTCATCTCGGGTGCCTTTTTGTGGCTGTTTGCGGTCGTCGGCACTACCCTGGTCGAGGTCACCGAGCACGGCAGCCGGGAGGCGATCGTCGCCAACGAGCGCGAGGTGCTGCTGCGAAACCTGTACGCGTTGCTGCCGGCGAACGAGTTCGACAATGACATCGCGACGGACCGTATCGAGGTCGCCGCGTCGCCGCTGCTCGGCACCGAGCAGGCATCGACGGTTTACCGTGCGCGACGCCGGGGCGAGCCGGTCGCGGCGATTTTCAACAGCATCGCGCCCGACGGTTACAGCGGCCGCATCCACTTGCTGGTCGGCATTTACGTGGATGGCAGTATCGCCGGCGTGCGCGTAATCAGGCATGCCGAAACGCCCGGCCTCGGCGATGCGATCGAGATCAGGAAATCGCCGTGGATTCGAGGCTTCGAGGGCAGGTCGCTGGAAAATCCGGTGCTCGCGCGCTGGGCCGTGCGCCGGGACGGCGGGGACTTCGACCAGTTGACCGGCGCGACGATCACCCCGCGCGCAATCGTCGAGGCGGTCAAGAACACGTTGCTGTACTATCGCCGAAACGCTGCTATGATTTTCCGCCGGCAGGAATGAGATGACCACCCAACAGCAAATTGCCCGTAGCGGGCTCTGGCAAAACAACGTCGCGCTGGTGCAGCTGCTCGGCCTGTGCCCGCTGCTCGCCGTAACCAGCACGCTGGTCAACGGCATCGGCCTCGGCGTCGCGACATTGATTACGCTGACCCTGTCCAACGTGATCGTATCGTCGATTCGCGGCTTCGTGCGCAACGAAGTTCGCCTGCCCGTGTTCGTGCTGATCATCGCATCGCTGGTCACGATCATCGAACTCGGCATGAAAGCCCTGTTTTACGACCTGTACCTCGTGCTTGGCATCTTCATTCCGCTGATCGTAACCAACTGCGCGATCATCGGCCGCGCCGAGGGATTCGCGTCGCGCAACCCGGTCGGACCGGCGCTGCTGGACGGGTTGATGATGGGGCTGGGCTTTCTCGGCGTGCTCGCGGTACTTGGTGGTCTGCGCGAGATCGTCGGCTTCGGCACGCTATTTGCGCAGGCGGAGTTGATGTTCGGTGAGGCCGCAGGCGCGCTGACGATCGAGTTTTACGCGGACTAC
>JBFGQE010000390.1:0-1902 GCA_041564355.1 Gammaproteobacteria bacterium
AGCTCAGTTGGTTAGAGCACCACCTTGACATGGTGGGGGTCGGTGGTTCGACAAAATCGCCGGGAGCGATTTTGGACGCGCGTAGCGCGGGCCGCAGGCCCGAGGGCAGGATGCCCGAGTCAATCCACGTAGTGGATTCGTTGGAACAGTTTATAGTCGCGTAGCTCAGTTGGTTAGAGCACCACCTTGACATGGTGGGGGTCGGTGGTTCGAATCCACTCGCGACTACCAGTTTTACTGGTTGGCGCGAGTAGCCGTGATGCGGTGGTTCGACCAATTCGCCTGGAGCGAATTGGCGGCGCGCGTAGCGCGGCCCACAGGGCCGAGCACATGGATGTGCAAGCCAATCCACTCGCGACTACCAATTTTTGTACACGTGGCCTTTGGTAGGGGTCACCACTGGAGAACGCAAATGCCGAATATTACCTTGCCTGACGGCTCACAACGCCAGTTCGATAATCCCGTATCCGTGATGGATGTCGCCAACGATATCGGCCCCGGCCTGGCCAAGGCGACGCTTGCCGGCAAGGTCGACGGCAAACTGGTCGATGCCGCTTTCGTTGTCGAAAACGATGCCGAAGTCGCGATCGTTACCAGTCGCGACGACGAGGCGCTGGAACTGCTGCGCCACGATGCCGCGCACGTCATGGCGCAGGCGGTACAGGAACTTTATCCCGGGACCCAGGTGACGATCGGTCCCGCGATTGAAGACGGTTTTTACTACGATTTCGCGCGCGAAGAACCGTTCACGCCGGAAGACCTGGTCGAGATCGAGGTGCGCATGCACGAAATCGTCAAGCGCGATCTGCCGATCCAGCGCGAGGTGCTCGATCGCGAGCAGGCGAAGAAAACCTTCGCGGATATCGGTGAAACCTACAAGGTAGAAATCATTGACGAGATTATTCCCGAGGGCGAAGAAGTCTCTATCTATCGACAGGGCGACTGGTTCGACGTCTGCCGCGGGCCTCACCTGCCGTCGACCGGCAAGCTCGGCAACGGCTTCAAGGTGATGAAAGTGGCTGGTGCCTACTGGCGCGGTGACTCGAAGAACGAGATGCTGCAACGCATTTACGGCACCGCCTGGCCGGACAAGAAACAGCTCAAGGCTTACCTGCATCGGCTCGAAGAAGCGGAAAAGCGCGATCACCGCAAGCTCGGTCGCCAGCTCGAACTGTTCCACCTCTACGAGGACGCCCCGGGATCGGTATTCTGGCATCCGAAAGGCTGGACTCTGTTCAATCTGCTGATCAATTACATGCGCAGGCGCCAGGAAGAGGCCGGGTATATCGAGGTCAACACGCCCGACGTGATGGATCGCGATCTTTGGGAGACTTCCGGTCACTGGGAAAACTACCGCGAACACATGTTCACCACGCAGACCGAGGACGAGCGCGTGTTCGCGCTGAAACCGATGAATTGTCCGGGATCGGTGTTGATGTTCGCGCAGGGCCTGAAGAGCTATCGGGATTTGCCGCTGCGCATGGCCGAGTTCGGCAAGGTGCATCGCTACGAGCCCTCCGGCGCGCTGCACGGCCTGCTGCGGGTGCGACATTTTACCCAGGACGACGCGCATATTTACTGCACCGAGGAGCAAATGGAGCAGGAATGCATCGACGTGATCGCGCTGGTGCTCGACATCTACAAAGACTTCGGCTTCGAGGACGTCGTGATCAAGTTTTCCGATCGCCCCGAAAACCGCATCGGTTCGGACGAGATCTGGGACAAGCTCGAGGGGGCGTTGATTAACGCGCTCGACAGCATGGGCCTGGAGTACAAAACGTTCCCGGGCGAGGGCGCGTTCTACGGTCCGAAACTCGAGTTCGTGTTGCGCGACGCGATCGGTCGAGACTGGCAGTGCGGCACGCTGCAGGTCGACATGAACCTGCCCGAGCGCTTCGATAT
>JBFGQE010000391.1:0-1898 GCA_041564355.1 Gammaproteobacteria bacterium
CAGCCGCCCGAGCGCGAAGATCGACAGAATTCCGAGCAGGATCACGACCATCAGCAGCTCGATCAGCGAAAAGCCTGAAGACCGTCGGTTATCAACTACAATCATTCGAGACGTCGCGTGAATACGCGCAATCAGTAAATTTTTTCAGCTCAATTACTCGATAAATCATCTGGTTATACTACACTTTGCTGATATGACTTTAAGTCTGAGTATAGTCCGGAAATTAACCGATAATTGTACTCGAGTCTCGGCATAGCCGGCCGATAACAGTCCTCGAGTTTCGGGAGTTTAGAATATGTACAAGTCACAAAAAGGTTTCACCCTGATCGAACTGGTCGTCGTCATCGTGCTGCTCGGCATTCTCGGGGTTACCGCACTCGGCCGATTCCAGAATCTGTCGCTCGAAGCCCAAAACGCGGCCAACCAGGGCATCGCCAGCGAGCTCACCGCCGCATCGACGATCAACTTCGCGGCCGAATCCGTCACTCCGGGTTCCGGCACCGCGATAAACACAAATGCCGAAACCTGCGCCGGCCTGGGCGGATTGTTCAACTCCGGGGCCTTGCCCGCGGGATACACCTTTGCCGGCGGCGGCGACTGCACCGCGGTTGCCCAGTTCACCTGCAACGTCGACAACACCGCGAATACCCTCGATACTCCGGCGCCCGCCACCGTGCTTTGCACCCCGTAGGGAAATTTCCCTCCGGCTAATAGATCGACCACGGCGCTGCGGCGCCGTGGGCTTTTTCGTACCCAGGTTCTAATTCGGGAAATCGGCGATCTCGTCGAAACGCAGATACCTGAATCGGTCGAAACCCGATTCGAAGCGACCCGACCGGTTGGAATCCTCGTAGCCGAGATTCACCCTGAAGTACGAATCCTTTCCGCCGAAGTGCGACTTGTAGGCTACTCGCGCGCGGTGCTTCTGGAAGTACCAGCCAGGGGCCAGATCTGCATCCAGTTCGCTTTCGATCTCCCCCCGGTAAGACGGAACCGGAATTGCCAGTTGCCGTAAAAACTCGAACGGATTAGCGCCATCGACCTCATCGAGCTTGTGGAGTTCCCCCCGTACCGCGTGCTCGGCGAATACGACGGTCAGGGAACTATCGATAATACGTTTGGTCTGTAGCACGGACTGACGTTCGAGCGCCCTGGCACTGCCGTCGAGGTAGGAAAAGAACACCAGCATCAGTATCGCGATCACGATGACCATGACCGCGAGGCGAAACCGCACCGCCCCCGGATGGGAGCCGATGGTGTTCATCGCCCGGCGAGTTGCGCCAGGTCCCACATCGGCACGAAAATCCCCAGCGCGAGCACCAGCACCATCGCGCCGACGGCGACGTAGACCAGCGGCTCGATGCGATCGGACAGGGTCTTGATGTCGTAATCGACCTCTTCTTCGTAGAAATCGGCGATGAAGGTCATCATTTCATCGAGGTTGCCGGCTTCCTCGCCGACCGCGAACATTTGCATCACGACCGGCGTGAACATGCCGGTACGCTGCGCGGTGCGGGTCAGTGCTTCGCCACGTTCGATTCCCTCGCGCATGCCATTGACATAGCTTGAGATGTAATCGTTGCCGATCGAGCGCGCAATGACGCCCATTGCCTGTACGATCGGCACGCCGGCGCTATAGGCCATCGCGAAGGAACGCGCGAAGCGCGCCATAAACGCGCGATGCATGATGTCGCCGATCAGCGGCGCACGAACGATGAAACGGTGCCACCTGTAACGTCCTTTCACGGTACCGATGTAATGTCGAAATCCCAGCGCCGCGACAACCAGTGCCAGCAGCACGAACATCCAGTATTCGACGAAAAATTCCGAGGTATTCAGCAATACCAGCGTCTGCCAAGGCAGCTCCAGCTGGTTGCTCTGGAAAAAGGCGGCGAACC
>JBFGQE010000392.1:0-1863 GCA_041564355.1 Gammaproteobacteria bacterium
CATCGAGCTCGGCAATCACTACCGTGCAGGCGCCACAATCGCCCTCGGCACAGCCTTCCTTGCTGCCAACGCGGCGCAGGTCTTCACGCAGATATTGCAAAACGCTGCGGGTCGGATCGACTTCGCCGACTTCGATCACCTCGCCATCGAGTAAAAATCGGATCGCGTTCATCAGCTGCCCCGATACGTCGAGTAACTCCAGGGCGAGACCAGCAGCGGAACGTGGTAATGCTGGTCGGTCTCGGCGATACCGAAACGCAGCACCACTTCATCGACGAACGGCGGATCGGTAAGTTCGGCCTGTGCTTGCCGGAAATAGGCGCCGGTCGCGAATTGCAGTTCGTAGATGCCGCGAGTAAACGACTCGCCTTCAAGGATGGGCTGGTCGAGTCGACCGTCGCTATTGGTGGTCGTCTCGGCGATCAATACGCGCTCCGGATCGAGTCGATACAGCGCGACCGCGATCCCGCCGGCAGGTTTGCCCTGCGCGGTATCGAGCACGTGCGTGGTTAATCTCCCCATGATTAACGCCCCTCATTGTCGATGCGCTAAAATCGCATTTCTCACGAAAATTGTCAACACTTTAAGTAATTATTGTTAACAATTTTAAACTCGTGTACACTCCGTGCAAATTCGAAGCGAGCTACCGGTTTATGTCTGCACCCGCCGAAAAGAGCGCAAGTTTCAGCGAGGACGAGGTTCTGCGCCAGATCGAACAAGCCGTGCTGGACCATCGGCTGCCGCCCGGCACCAAGCTCAAGGAGGTTCAGCTGGCGAACCTGTTCGGCGTCAAGCGCGGACTGATTCGCAAGGTACTGACGCGCCTCGCGCATTCCCGCCTGGTCGATCAGACCCCGAATCGAGGGGCCACGGTAGCGAAACCCTCGGTCAAGGAGGGTCGCGATCTGTTTGCAACGCGCCGTGTCATCGAGTCGGCGATTCTCGAATCGCTGATCGAGAGCATCGACGACGACAAGATAGCGCAGCTGCGCGAACTGCTGCAGCAGGAGCAACAGGCCTACCGACGAGGCGACTCCGAGGCGGCGCTCGCACTATCGATCGATTTTCACCGCCGGTTGGCGCAAATGTGCGGCAACGGCGTGCTCGAGTCCTTTCTCAGGGACATTATTCGGCGCACGCCGCTGGTCATTCTGACCCATCTCGGCGATGACGAACAGAATCGATGCCGTAACCAGGAACATGCCGAAATTGTCGACGCGATCGCGCGCCGCGATACGCGCAAGGCGATCGAGGTCATGCAGCAGCACCTGCTGCATATCGAAAGCAAGATCCAGCACAAGCCGGAATACCCCCAGGCCGATCTCGACAGCCTGTTGGGGCCGCTTAAACCGCGGCTTAGCGCATGAACGGCTACCCGCGAGACCTGGTCGGATACGGCTCTTCACCCCCGTTCGCGGACTGGCCTGGCGACGCGCGTATCGCGCTGCAGTTCGTGCTGAACTACGAGGAAGGTGGCGAAAACTGCGTACTGCACGGCGACCCCGGGTCTGAGCAATTTCTCTCCGAAATCATCGGCGCGCCAGCCTATCCGGCGCGGCACATGAGCATGGAGTCGATCTACGAGTACGGTTCGCGGGTGGGGGTCTGGCGCCTGCTGCGTGAGTTCGAATCACGCGGCCTGCCACTGACGATCTTCGCCGTCGCGATGGCGCTGCAGCGTCATCCCGGGCTGGCCCGGGAAATAACGCAGCGTGGCCACGAGATCGCCTGCCACGGCCTGCGCTGGATTCACTACCAGGAGATCGACGAGGACACCGAGCGCGAGCACATGCGCCAGGCGCTGGACCTGATCGAGCAACTCGTCGGCGCTCGCCCGAGGGGCTGGTACACCGGGCGGGACAG
>JBFGQE010000393.1:0-1858 GCA_041564355.1 Gammaproteobacteria bacterium
CGATGCCGGGGTGAATCTCGTCTTCAACGGTTATGACGGCGTGCGCCACGGATTCACCAATCCTGACGCGGACAGTTACGGCATCGATAACCTCAAGTATGACGAGGCCGCGGACACGGCATCCTGGCGTTCGATGCTGCAAACCTTAAATTCGGTCTTTTGAAGCGTTGACCGAAAGCTAACAGGGGGCGCATTTTCCCTTGGCCCGAAGGGATAAATGCGTCCCCTTACGCAGGGCCTCGCCTTACGCGCTTTCGGTAGCGGCCTCGCTCTGCATGGCGTGGATCTTTTCACTGATCTCCTCGAAGCTGTACTCGCCTTCGTGGCGGGCCGACGGGGTCAGGAAAGACTCGAGTTTGCGGATCAGGCGGAACGGGTTTTGCTCGTAGCGGATCGCGATCACCCCGTCCGTGATCAGCTTCTGGGTCAGCAGTTCGTTTTGCGTTTTCGCATGCAGGTTTTCGGCCATCGGGATCAGCAGGAAGTTGCTCAGCACGATGCCGTACAGGGTCGAGGTCAGCGCGATCGGGATGGACTCGATGATGACGTCGGGATCGCCGATGCCGGATAACATCGCGATCAGGCCAATCACGCTGCCGGCCACGCCGAACGCGGGCGCGAGCCGTGCCGCGTGGCGAATCAGTCGCTCGTGCTGCACGCGCCGCTGCTTGAAGTAATACATTTCGGTTTGCAGGATGTCGCGCATCTCGTCCATGTCGTAGTTGTCCATCAGCAGCGACAGGGTCCGTTTCAGGTAGCCGACGTTGGTCGCCGCTTCCATGTCCTCGAGGGCAACCATTCCTTTTCTGCGCGAGCGCACCGACAGGTCCATCAACGACTCGATGATCTGGTCGTGCGAGGGCAGCTCGATGCGGTAGGCATTCCAGGCGACCGCGCAGGCGATGCCGATCTGTTTCGCGGGATAGCTCAGAAACATCGCGCCGAGCAAACCGGATATCACGATAACGAAACCGAGCAGGTTGAAAAACAGCGACGTGTTTTCGCCGAAGGTAAAACTGCCGATGAAAATCAGCGTGCACAGGATTACGGCCGACAGGTTGCTTTTGATCATGGTGTGACTCCGTCGGGAGCGTTGCGGATCTCCCGGGTAATAATGATTTCCACGCGCCGATTTTGCGCGCGCGCCGAGTCGTCGGCATTGGGCAATACCGGATCGAACTGCGAGCGCCCCATGACGGTAAACCGATCGGGGTCGACGCCGCCCTGGCCGATCAGGAAGCGCACCACGCGAGCCGCCCGGGTGACCGACAACTCCCAGTTGCTCGGAAATTCCGTCGTGCTGATCGGATAGTCATCGGTATGCCCGATCACGTTCACGTGGTAGGGCGTTTGCATAATAATTTTGGCCAGCTTCGACAGAAATTCGCGCATGTCATCGCGCAGGTCGGCCTTGCCCAGTTCGAAGAACATCGGCCCCTGGACGCTGACCTTGACCGACTGGTCCTCGAGGATGGCGATCTCCACGTTGTCGATTTGCGCCTCCCTGACCGCCTGCTGGCTGCGTTCGAAGACGTTGATCCGCATCAGCGGCTCGAAGGTGACCCGGGGTTTGTCGACATATTCCGGCACCGGTTCGGTTTCGATTTCGGTGACGGTCTCGATGACCGGCTCCGGCACCCGGCGCTCCAACGCCTGGACGGTCAGCAGCGCCGCGAACAGCACGAACATGACCATCATCAGGTCCGACCACGGAACCGACCAGTGATTGGTGTCGCTGTCGTCGATGAACGCTTCGCCGGCAAGGAAGCCGTCGCCATGCGGGCCGTTGTCGAAGGCCATGCGATTCGGGCGCGCCGTGGTATAGTCGCTGGCCCGCGATGGCTCGGGGGCCTCGGGC
>JBFGQE010000394.1:0-1856 GCA_041564355.1 Gammaproteobacteria bacterium
AAAGCCGCGGTTGACGAGGCAATACCCGAGCACGCATATCAGCATGCCGGCTAGCGAAACCGGGCCCAGGATTTCACCGAAGAGGAAATGCGCCTCGACTACGGCCAATGGCGGCACCAGGTAAAACAGGCTCGACACCCGCCCGGCTTCTCCGTGGCGAATGAGGTAGAGCATCAACAACACCGCGCCGATCGAAAGCCCCAGCACCTGCCAGACCAGCGCGATGGCGAAGGCCGGGGTCCAGTCGATGCGCCAGGCTTCACCGTAGAGCAGCGCGAATCCTGCGGCGGCGGCAATTCCCGCGACATACTGCATCAGGGTGCCGCGCAACAGGCGTGACTGGTCACAGAACTTTTTCTGGTAAAACAGGCCGACCGCGATCGACAGCAGACTGACGACACACATGATCAGGTCGTACAAATCCAGCTCGCCGCCCGAGCCCGGGCCGAATCCGTATTTTCCGGTGACGACGACGCTGACACCGAAAAATCCGAGCAACAGGCCGGCGATCTTGCGCCAGTCCAGGTGTTCGCCGATAAACCACGAGGCCAGCGCGGTCGTCACGATCGGCTGAACCCCGACGATGATCGCGACGATTCCGGACGGTACGCCGTTTTTGATCGGCCAGAACAGGTAGCCGGTATAGCCGCAATGCAACAACATGCCAGTCACCATGTCGTGCCGGTAGGACCAGAGATCCCGCGGCAAGGATCCGCCGACCAGCAGTATGATCGGCAGCAGCGAGCACACGGTGATGCTGTAGCGCAGGCACAGGAACACGAACGGATCCGCGTTGTTCATGCTGTACCTGGCCGAAATGAACCCGGTGCTCCAGAGCACGACGAAAAAAAGCGGCGCTAACCGGATCAAGAGCGCCTGGCCCGACATGCCGGTGGTTTCGAGATTATTATCGGGGCGCGCCATGGTGCCGTCTCCGTTTCGATTTGCGTTTTGCACGGTTCGCAGCTTGAAGCGCCAACGGTGAAGCCAGCGTTGAATCGATCGTGGTATTTGCGTTCGCCGGCATCGCCAGCTGGACTGCGCAACGCGTTGGGACACTCCGGCCTTGCTCGAATCCGGATCGTCGGCAATGACCTCGATGATGCGGATGGCTCCGACGCTCGATCGGCATCGATTCCTGCCAACCGACTTCGGCGCTATCTCTGCGATTACGTGGCAAAGGTAAATCCGAGTGTTTATAATGGTTTGCCTCGCCTGGAGCCGTTCTCGGTTTTTGCAGGCGGCGATAGACACGCCGATTTCCGGGTTACCGCAGTGAAAATCGGATAGCCGTCGCAACTTTTGCCCGCGTACGGAAATTTGACGGGCGGAGAACCGATGGCGGAACTTGAACTCAATTTTCTCGGCGATTTCCGGGTCCTGCGCGACCGGCAAGAGGTCGCGCTGCCGCCGTCGAAGAAGACCCGGGCCCTGCTCGCCTATCTGAGTCTCAATCCGCGTCACTTCCGCCGGGAGTTCCTGTGCGAGCTGTTGTGGGAGATTCCCGACGATCCGCGGGGTTCGCTGCGCTGGAGCCTGTCGAAACTCCGCCGGGTCGTCGACAGCGACGCGGTCAAGCGTATCGTTGCCGATCGCAACCACGTCGAATTCGATTCGCGCGACGTCATCATCGATCAGCGGGATCTGCTGGCCATCGCCGATGGAGATCTGCGCGCCGCCGACAGCGTCGAGCTCGAACAGGCCGCGGCAAGATATCAGGGCAATTTTCTCGAGGGGCTGGAGCTATCCAATCTGCACGATTTCCATGCCTGGTGCGTGGCCGAGCGCGAACGCGTGTTGCGCGCGCAAGCCGCGTTGCTGCGCGAGCTGGTCAGACGCCACCAGGATGCGCCCGA
>JBFGQE010000395.1:0-1793 GCA_041564355.1 Gammaproteobacteria bacterium
ATCCGGGTCAGCTCTGCGCGTCGAGGCGCGATCTCCTGCAGCAGTGCCGGGGTCAGGAAAACGATACGAACCTCGGCATTGTCCAGCAGATTGGCGAGGCCGCCGCTTTTGAGTAACGGGCTCAGCGGAACCAGCACCGCACCGATCGCTACCGTCGCCCAGTAGATAACCAGCAACTCCATGCTGTTGGGCAGCGCGGTTGCGACCTTGTCGTCCTGGCCGAGGCCGCGTTGCTGCATCGCGTTGGCGAGCTGATTGACCCGCGCATTGAAATCACGCCAGGACAGGCGATCGTCGCCATGGACCACGGCGATGCGATCGCCGCGATAGCGTGCATGACTTGCAATCAGTTTTTCGAGCGTAATCGGCAAACGGAAAAATCCACGATGACTGCGGCGATTCTATTCGACCCGGTGCGTGATTTCACGATCAATTCGCGCGTCGTTGATTTGCGTCATGCTCACCGGGCAGCTTGTCGGCTATGGTTGCAGCCAGGATGGACAAGATCGAGCACAAGCGGGTTCTGCTTATCAACGGTTCTTACCGGGACGACGGCATAACCGACCAGGCGGTCGATGCCGTTGCGCTTGCGTTGCGCGAGGGCGGCGCCGAGGTCGAGGTCGTCAACCTGCGCGAATACCCCATCGAGTTTTGCCTCAACTGCCGCGAATGCACGCAAGCCGCCGGCAGCAGCCCGGGCGCCTGTGTATTGCAGGACGGGATGGCGGCGCTGATCGAAAAGATCGAGGCCTCGACCGCGCTCGTGCTGGCTTCACCCACCAACTTCGGTTCGGTGACGGCGATTTTCAAGCGTTTCATGGAGAGGCTAATCGCTTACTCGTACTGGCCGTGGGGCAAACCCTATCCCGAGTTTCGCAAACGCAATGCACCGCGCAAGAAAGCCCTGTTGATCTCGTCGAGCGCGGCACCGGCGTGGATGGGGCGGTGGCTGTACGGTTCCACGAGGCAGCTGAAGATGACCGCGCGAACCATCGGGGGCGAGGCGGTGGGCACGCTGTTCACCGGCAAGGCCAGCCACGACCGGCAACAGCGACTAACGAATGAGACCCGTGCCAGGGCGCGCCGTCTGGCCGCCAGGTTGATCGAATAAGTCCGCCGCGCAGCGAACCGAAGCGATACGGCGCTGTCTCAGTCCCTGTCTTTTACGATGACCTGTTTTAGAATACCGCGATGGACTGGTTCAAGTTATTTGTCGCGCTTGCGCTGATTGCCGCGGCGCTGGTCAGCTTCAACAGTCGTGGCGACTGGCGCGACGCCAGCCGCGAGTCCGCCGGGATTGCGCCCGACCCCGACACCACCCGGGACGCCGTGCTGCATGTCTACGGGGCCGATGCCTGGGGCTGGCGCGGCTGGTTCGCGATCCACACCTGGATCGCGGCGAAACGCGAGGGCGAGGATTTCTACACCGTTTACGACGTGGTCGGCTGGCGCGGTTATTACGGCCAGGACGTGGTTGGCATTTACCGCGATATTCCCGATCGTCACTGGTACGGTGCGCCGCCGAGACTGCTCAAGGCGCATCAGGGTCCCGGTACCGAGGCTCTGATCGATCGCGTCGACGCGGCGGCACGCGCCTATCCGTGGCCGACTTCGTACAAGGCCTTCCCGGGTCCGAACAGCAATACGTTCACCGCGTGGATCGGGCAGCAGGTTCCGGAACTGGAGCTCGATCTGCCGTTCTCGGCGATCGGCAGCGGTTTCGCCGACGAGGTGGCAGCCGAGGCCAGCGGCGGTTAGTCGTCGTTCGCCTGGTTTGCCGCGGTCACCGCCAT
>JBFGQE010000396.1:0-1789 GCA_041564355.1 Gammaproteobacteria bacterium
ACACCGTCGAGCTTTTCCGCTTTGAGCGCATTGAGTTCGTGATCGCCGCGCACCACCAGCGCGACCAGGCCACCATCGTCGGCCAGCGCGATCAGGGTTTTCAGACATTGCTCGGGGCGCACATCGAGACCACGGGCGAGGTCTTCGATGGTGTACATGCCGGGCGTATCGACCGTTACCATCTCCGCTCCCGGTTCCCCGCCCGCGTCGGACGGCGGCAGAGCCTCGGCCATCTCGATGTTGGCCGCATAGTCGCCCGAATCGGAAAAAGCGATCGCATCCTCACCGGAATCGGCGAGCACGTGAAATTCCTGTGACGTGCTGCCGCCGATCGCGCCGGAGTCGGCGCTGACCGCGCGGTAGTCGAGGCCGAAGCGGTCGAAAATGCGGATATAGGCCTGATCCATTAGATCGTAGGACTGCTGCATCCCAGCCGGGTCGAGGTCGAAGGAGTAGGCATCTTTCATGATGAATTCGCGCGAACGCATCACGCCGAAGCGCGGCCTGATTTCGTCGCGAAACTTGGTCTGGATCTGGTAAAAATTGATCGGTAGCTGGCGATAGCTGCTCACTTCTCGACGGAAAATATCGGTAACGATTTCCTCGTGGGTCGGACCGATGCAGGCATCGCGCTGATGCCGATCCTGCAGGCGCAGCAACTCGGGACCGAACTGCTCCCAGCGCCCCGATTCCTGCCACAGCTCGGCCGGTTGAAAAGACGGCATCAACAGCTCCAGCGCGCCGGCACGATCCATTTCCTCGCGAATAATCTGTTCGACCTTGCGCAGCACGCGCAGCCCCAGCGGAAGCCAGCTGTAGACCCCCGCAGCGTGGCGCCGGATCATGCCGGCGCGCAACATCAGCTGGTGGCTGACGATCTCGGCGTCGACCGGGGTTTCTTTGAGCGTGGCCAGGTGATAACGGGAAGCCTTCATGAATTATCAGGGCGCAGGTTACGCCGAACAGGTTTAGTCGGGCGCATTATATAAGAATGATCGCCGGTAAATCAGCGCCGGGGGCGTTTATTTGCAGAATTGCTTGACGTCGGCTTCCGCCTGTTCCTTGCGCTCGGCAATTTCCTCGGTGGTAAGGTAGCGCGTGCTGCCGTCCGCGGCCTTGAGTTTGATGCGGCTGCTGCGATTGATCACGGCGAGGTCTTCCTTGGCCTGGGTGCAGGCGATTTTGGCCTGATCCCTGGGCACGTCGGCCGAGCCCGTTGCGGCGGTCGTTGCACCGCTGCCGTCTCCGTCGGCGGTTTCCTGGGAGCCGAGTCGCGGCAGTGCCTTGCCGGGATTGCTCGGCGCAGACTGAACGCGCACCGATTCGGTGTTGGCGGATACCGGCGGGGCGTCTCCATAGTGAACGTTGCCCTCTTCGTCGACCCACTTGTGGATCGAGCCCGCCTGCAGCGAGGCCGAAAGCAATAACGTCACAAAAATCAGATAGCGCATGGTGATCCCTTTCTTCGCGTTATTTTCATAGTTTACGAATCAAAAGAATAGTTGTCATCCAAATATTTACCATCTTTTTTTAAAGTCCTGCGTTAAAAAAATAGGGCCTTTTTTCGGCCGAATCATCAAACAAATTTATCTGTCCTGTAGGTATGTATAAAAAGGTTATATAATGTCCGATCCCCTTATCAGGGCTAATTGCTGGCGATGAGCGACCGCAGACTCAAGGTTTTCCACACTGTTGCCAGGCTGCTGAGTTTCACCAAGGCTGCCGAATCGCTGCATATGACGCAACCGGCGGTGACGTTCCAGGTTCGCCAACTCGAGGAGTATTTCAA
>JBFGQE010000397.1:0-1717 GCA_041564355.1 Gammaproteobacteria bacterium
ACAGCGTCGCCGACCTGTCGCTGGCCGACTGGGGCCGCAAGGAAATCGCAATCGCCGAGACCGAAATGCCCGGCCTCGTGTCGCTGCGCGGCAAGTACGGCGGCGAACAGCCTCTCAAGGGCGCGCGCATCGCCGGCTCCCTGCACATGACGATCCAGACCGCGGTACTGATCGAGACGCTGGTCGCGCTCGGCGCCGAGGTTCGCTGGGCCTCGTGCAACATCTTTTCCACCCAGGACCATGCCGCCGCCGCAATCGCCGATTCCGGCGTACCGGTATTCGCGGTCAAGGGCGAGTCACTCGAGGATTACTGGCAGTACACGCACAAGATCATGGAATGGCACGACGGCGGCACGCCGAACATGATTCTCGACGACGGCGGCGATGCGACCATGCTGATCAACCTGGGCAGCAAGGCGGAAAAAGATCCCTCGGTGCTGGATAATCCTTCCAGCGAAGAGGAAGTCATCGCATTTGCCGCGATTCGCGCGAAACTGGCCGAATCGCCGAACTGGTACTCGACTATCCTGAAAAACATCCGCGGCGTCACCGAGGAAACCACAACCGGCGTGCATCGCCTGTACCAGATGCAGGCGCGCGGCGAGCTGCAATTCCCCGCTTTCAACGTCAACGATTCGGTGACCAAGTCCAAATTCGACAATCTTTACGGCTGCCGCGAGTCGCTGGTCGACGGCATCAAGCGTGCCACCGACGTGATGATCGCCGGCAAGGTCGCGCTGGTGCTGGGTTACGGCGACGTCGGCAAAGGGTCGGCGCAGTCGCTGAAAGGCCTCGGCGCAACCGTCTGGGTTGCCGAGATCGACCCGATTTGCGCCCTGCAGGCGGCGATGGAAGGTTTTCGCGTGGTTACCATGGACGACGCCTGCAGCAAGGCCGACATCTTTGTTACCGCGACCGGCAACTTCAACGTGATCCGCCGCGAGCACATGGAGCAGATGAAAAACCAGGCCATCGTCTGCAATATCGGCCATTTCGATAATGAAATCCAGGTTGCCGAGATGAAGGAATACCAGTGGGAAAACATCAAGCCGCAGGTCGATCACATCATTTTTCCCGACGGCAAGCGCATTATCCTGCTCGCCGAGGGCCGCCTGGTCAACCTGGGCTGCGCGACCGGCCACCCGAGCTTCGTGATGTCCAACTCGTTCACCAACCAGGTGCTCGCGCAGATGGAAATCTTCTGTAACCCGGGCAAGTACCAGAACGAGGTCTACGTGTTGCCGAAACATCTCGACGAGGAGGTGGCGCGTCTGCACCTCGAAAAGATCGGCGCCAAGCTGACCACGCTGACGCAGGAGCAGGCCGATTACATCGGCGTCAAGGTCGAGGGACCGTACAAGCCCGAGCAATACCGCTACTAGGCTACCCGTCGGCATGCGCATACCCCGCGTCCATGTCGACGAGTCACTCGAAATCGGCGCCGAAGTCCGCTTCGGCGCCGCCCAAATCCACTACCTGATGCACGTGTTGCGCCTTCAACCGGGCGCAACCGTGCACCTTTTCAACGGCCGCGAGGCACTGGACTTTGTCGCACGCGTCGAGTTTCGCGGCAGGCTGGCCATCGCGCTGGTCGATTCGGTGCAACCCGCGGCAGCCGAGTCGCCCCTGCTCACGCAAATTATCCAGGGACTTGCCCGTGCGGATCATGTCGACTGGATGCTGCAAAAGACGACCGAACTCGGGGTAAACCGGGTCG
>JBFGQE010000398.1:0-1532 GCA_041564355.1 Gammaproteobacteria bacterium
GTAACGATTTACCGGTTTGTCGTACAGCTCGCGCGGGCTGCCGACCTGCACGATCTCGCCCTCGAGCATGATGCAGACCCGGTCGCTCATCGACAGCGCCTCTTCCTGGTCGTGCGTGACGAGGATGAAGGTGATGCCGACGCTGCGCTGCAGGTTCTGCAACTCGATCTGCATTTCGCGGCGCAGCTTGCGGTCGAGCGCCGCCAGCGGCTCGTCGAGCAGCAGCACCCGCGGCTCGTTGACCAGTGCCCGCGCGAGCGCCACGCGCTGCTGCTGGCCGCCGGACAACTCCCAAATGCGGCGATGCTGGTAGCCGTCGAGCCGCACCAGGTCGAGCGTCTTGTCGACGCGTTCATCTATTTCGCCCTGCGGCAGCTTCGGTGTCGCCTGCCTGAGGCCATAGGCGACGTTGCGGGCGATGTTCAGGTGCGGAAACAGCGCATAGTGCTGGAACACCATGTTGACCGGGCGCTTGTAGGCCGGTACGCCGTTGACGCGCTCGCCCTGCAGGAAAACGTCGCCCTCGGTCGGTTGCTCGAAGCCGGCGATCATGCGCAGCATCGTGGTCTTGCCGCAGCCGGACGGGCCGAGGAAAGACAGAAATTCGCCGCTCTGAACATTGAGGTTCAGGTCTTTCGCGGCGACGACGTCGCCAAAAAGCTTGCTGACCCCGTGAAAAGAGACAACCGGTTGGCGCGGATCTGCCGATCCCACGCTCATCCTCCTTCGCGATGGTTTTCTCGGTATATCGGTTTGGAGTGACATACCTTCTGTTGGCCGTATCATACTGAAACGCTCGAATCGATGTATAGATACGATTTCGTAATGCCTTCGGCTGGCGTTCGGTAAAAGTTTGCTGCCCCTCGATTTTCCCGGATGCCGGATTTGAGGTTTCAACTTTCAGGAATCTCCTCGGCCGGGATCAATCTGTCACTCGTTTTCCGGCGTGAATCTGGACTACAATTTCGCCATGCCCAGATTTTTGCCAGTAATTGCCCTGTTTTTGTTGGCTGTGAGCGCCTGCGCGACGCGGCCGCCCGGCATCGGCGACCCGGTCGACTGGTCGAGCCTCGACGACTGGGAGGCGGACGCGCACGGCGAGGTGTGGCGCGGGTTCCTGAAGAGTTGCGAAAAGCTCCGCCGCGCGCCCTGGCGGGACGTGTGCGAGCTGGCGGAAAACAGCGGCGAGCTGAGCGATGCCGCGGTCCGGGAATTCTTCGAAAACCATTTCGAAGTCCGGCCGGTCTACGCGGAGGATGGCGAAACCGAGGGACTGATCACCGGCTACTACGAGCCGCTGCTGCAGGGCAGCCTCGAACCGTCCGACCAGTACCGCTACCCGCTCTACGGCGTGCCGGAAGACTTGCTGATCGTCGACCTGGGCGCGATTTATCCGCAGCTCAGGAACATGCGCCTGCGCGGCAAGCTGGTCGGCAACAAGGTCGTGCCTTACTACGATCGCGCGCAGCTGACCGACGACCCGAATTTGCTGCGCGGCGCCGAGATCCTGTGGGTCGACAGCCTGGTCGACA